>NZ_JALPRH010000013.1:0-222060 GCF_030464795.1 Paraburkholderia sp. SECH2 | reverse complement strand
CCGCCCCGCACAGGGGCAACACTAATAGACCACTAACAAAACAAGGAAAGGCCAACGCCCTAAGCACACTGACAACAAGCGTCGCGCAGACAAAAAACCCAACCATCAATCCTCATCATCCGTCCAAGGAATATCAACATCAGAAATAAAAGCGACCGTCGCAAACGGCCCCCCATCCTGACGCCCGATCTTCCCATCAGCCCGTTGCCATTCAACCCTGAACACCGTCGCCGGATCATCGGCGATCAACCGCACCGTCCGAATCTCATCCGGGTCCTGCTCCTCAACAGGACCATCAAGCGACACTTGCAATTCCTGTGGCCACAACCCATCAGTCGGATCGTAAATCCTGTCGCCGTCCGGGATCAGCGTGAATGCCTCTACGCCAATCGTCGCCGATGCCTCGACGATCATCTTGCCCAACGCGCGCAGCAACGCCGTCGCCCGTGCCGAGTTGGCCTGGCGAATTGCAAGATCCCCGCGCGTCAGCGCCTGCTCAAGTTTTGGGTTTGTTTTTTGTTGCGCCATTCGATGTCCTGAGTCCTATCGCTCTGTTGTGGGCGGCACGCCCATTCATCGCGCACCGTGCTCCATTTTTCGGGCTGAATCCTACCACTGGTATGGGCCACAGCACCGCCAGCCGTGCAGCAGAGGCCGACCAGCCCGCCCCGTCCCCACAGTTTAGGTCGTGATTCGCCGTCCGGCAGGGAGATTTGCCTTTCAACGCGCTTCGCCGCGCTTTCGACCTGGCTTTGGCACTGCAGCATTCGTGGGCCTGGCGCCGCCGATTTCTGCGATCAGGTGGTCGCGGAACGCCTTCACCGACGGCGGCAACTCCCGTCCGGCCATCGTCTGCACCTGAATGCTGCGCTGGCGCAACTGCGGATGCGTCAGCGGCATCGCGACGAAGCCGTCGCCGGCGTAACGGTCACGCACCGACAGCAGCCCCGTGAACATGATCGCGCCGGACTTCTGCGCGTAACGGTACATCGCGCCGCTATTGTTGCAGGTGAGATCGGGCTCGAGCAGCACGCCTTCAAGCGCGCAAGTGATATCGATCAACTGCCGGATCGTCGTGCCAGGCTCTGGCAGCACCAGCGGATAGCGCTGCAGGTCGGCGAGCGACACCTTCGCTCGCCCGGCCAGCGGATGATCGGCGCGCAGCAGCGCCAGCACCGGCGCGCGCTCGGTGTGTTCAACCTTGACGCCCTTTTCCGGCGCGAGACTGAACGTCAGCGCGAGATCGGCATCGCCATCGCGCACCCGGCGAGTGGCCTCGCCCGGTGGCATCACGGAGAGCGTGAAGTCGATCCCCGGGTAGTGGCGACGGAACGCAGCCATCGCGCTGGGCAGGAAATCCGCGGCAAAGCCCTCCGAACTGGCGACCTTGATCATGCTGCCATGCAAGGCCTCGAGGCCGCCGATCTCCTTCATCACATGCTCCGCCTCGAGCAGGCTGCGCTGTGCATAGGCGAGCAGACGCTCGCCCGCTTCGGAGAGCGACATGCCGCGCGGCCGCCGCTCGAACAGCGCAACGCCGAGGTCGCTTTCGAGCCGCGCGATCTGCCGGCTGATCGCCGACACGGCCACATGCAGCCGCGCGGACGCATCGCTAATCGAGCCGGTGCGCGCCACTTCGACGAAATAGCGCAATGCGATGCCGTGTAATGAAAGTGCCATGAGCGACGCCTTTTGCAAGCGGATGTGGCCGTGTGCCAGTGTATCGAGCTTTGCCTTTTCGGCAACGCAAGCTTCGAAAGATGATCATTGTGACAAAAATATCGGCCTCCTAGAATCGTTTCGAAGTTGATGGCCGCGAACCCGACGTGCCACGCACGACGCCGCGTCGCCACTATCCCCCGCACCCCGCATCGGAGACAGATATGAGCCGCAACCAGGCCATCGAACACGCAACGCATCATTTCGAATCAGGCGCTTTCCTCGAGAACCTCAACCGGCGCGTCGGATTTCGCACGGAAAGCCAGGAAAACGATCGCGCGGCTACGTTGCTGTCGTATCTGACCGATGAGATCACGCCCGAAGTCGAAGGGCTCGGCTTCAGCACACGCATCGTCGATAACCCGGCGGAAGGATTCGGGCCGTTCCTGTTCGCCAATCGTCACGAAGACGACAGTCTGCCCACCGTACTGATCTACGGCCACGGCGACGTCGTGCGCGGCTACGACAGTCAATGGCGCGCGCCGCTGACACCTTGGGCCGTGACGATCGAAGGCGAACGCTGGTATGGCCGCGGCACCGCCGACAACAAAGGCCAGCACACCATCAATCTCGCCGCGCTGGCGAGCGTGCTGGCCGCGCGCGACGGCAAGCTCGGCTTCAACGCAAAGCTGCTGATCGAGATGGGCGAGGAAACCGGCTCGCCGGGGCTCGACGCGATCTGCCACAAACATAAAGAAGAACTGGCCGCGGACGTGCTGATAGCCTCCGATGGCCCGCGTCTCGCCGCGCGCCGCCCCACCGTGTTCCTCGGTTCGCGCGGCTCGGTGAACTTCAAGCTCTCGCTAAATCTACGCGACGGCGCGCATCACTCGGGCAACTGGGGCGGTTTGTTGCGCAACCCGGCCACCGTGCTGGCGAACGTACTTGCAAGCCTCGTCGATGCGCGTGGCGTAATCGCTGTCGACGGCTTGCGTCCGCCGCCGATTCCGGAAGCGGTGCGTCGCGCATTGGCGGATATCACGGTAGGTGGCGGTCCGAACGATCCGGCCGTCGACGATAACTGGGGCGAGCCCGGTCTCACGCCGCCAGAACGTGTGTTCGGCTGGAACAGCTTCGAAGTGCTGGCGTTCAAGGCTGGCAATCCCGAGAACCCGGTCAATGCCATCCCGTCATCAGCGTTCGCGCATTGCCAGTTGCGCTTCGTGGTCGGCACCGACTGGGAAAACCTGGAACAGCACCTGCGCAAGCATCTGGATGCGAATGGCTTCTCGTTCGTCGAGATCAGCGTCGAGCGCGGTGCGCCGGCCACGCGTCTGAATCCCGACGATCCGTGGGTCACGTGGGCCATCGCTTCGCTCGAACAGACCACCGGCAAGAAGACGGCCGTGCTGCCGAATCTCGGCGGCACGCTGCCCAACGAAGTGTTCGCCGACACGCTCGGACTGCCGACCATCTGGGTGCCGCATTCGTACCCGGCCTGCTCGCAGCACGCGCCGAACGAGCATCTGCTCGGACCGGTGGTGCGCGAGGGTCTGCAGATCATGGCTGGGCTCTTCTGGGATCTCGGCGAGAACTCGCCGCGCTCGACCGCAACGACCCCACAAGCCGCGGCCTAAGCGATCAACGCAGTACGCCTGCCGCCAACCCGCAGTTAACTGTTAGCCGCATCCGCCACGAGACACGCCACGATGAGCACGTCCACCTTGCAAGCCAGCGCCGCGCGGCCGTCCGCCGCAAAGGTCCATCGCATCATTCTCGCGGCGTCGATCGGCAATGCGCTTGAATGGTTCGACCTCGTCGTCTATGGATTTTTCGCGGTGACGATCGCGAAGCTGTTTTTCCCGGCGAGCACCGAAGCAATTTCGTTGATGCTCACGCTCGGCACCTTCGGCATCTCGTACATGATCCGGCCGCTCGGCGGACTCGTGCTCGGCTCGCTCGCGGATCGTGCGGGGCGCAAGGTGTCGCTGCTGCTGTCGATCGGCTTGATGATGATCGGCACGTTGACGATCGCCGTGATGCCGCCGTACGCCGCGATCGGTCTATGGGCGCCAGCCGGCATCATGCTGTCGCGACTCGTTCAAGGCTTCTCGGCGGGCGGCGAGTTCGGCGCTTCCACCGCGTTTCTGGTCGAGCATGCACCCGAGCGGCGCGGCTTCATGGGTAGCTGGCAGTTCGCCAGCCAGGGCATGGCGACGCTGCTCGCCTCCGGCTTCGGCGCGTTGCTGACAAGCCAGCTCACATCTGCGCAACTCGAATCGTGGGGCTGGCGTATTCCGTTTCTGTTCGGCCTCGCGATCGGCCCGGTCGGCTTCTATATTCGCCGCTACGTGGACGAAGGCGCCGAGTTCAACACGGAGCCGAAAACCCGCACGCCGCTGCGCGATCTGTTCGGCACGCAGAAGGTCCGCATGCTGCTCGCGGTCGGTTCGCTGGTCATTTCGACCGCGGCCAACTACATGATTCTGTACATGCCGACCTATGCGATCAAGCAACTGCATTTGCCCGCTTCGACCGGCTTCTCAGCGACGCTCGCAACGGGAATCGTGCTGACGGTGCTCACACCGTTCGCCGGCCACCTGTCCGATAGCCTGGGACGCATCCGCATCATGGCCGTCGCCGCGACGTTGATGCTGCTGACGGTCTATCCGACCTTCGTGTATATGAATGCGCATCCGTCGTTCGCCACGATGCTGCTGGCGTTGATCTGGATCGGCGTATTGAAGGCGACGTACTTCGGCGCACTGCCCGCGCTGATGTCGGAGATTTTCCCGACGCAGACACGCGCAACCGGTCTCGCGGTCAGCTATAACATCGGCGTGACGGTGTTCGGCGGCTTTGCGCCATTCGTGATCACGTGGCTGATCGACGCGAGCGGCAACAAGCTCGCGCCCGGCTTCTATCTGATGTTCTGCGCGGTGGTGAGTTTGCTGGCGCTCAATGCGGTGCGCTCAACGCTGAAGATCCGCTGAGCGAGCCTCGGCGACGTTGATTGAATTCGAGGCAAGCAAGGCGCGGATCAACTCGCCTTGCCGCCCCGCCAGCTACATCAAGGCGCCGGATTAGGCTGCAATTCATGCAGCTTATCGATCTCCGCGAGCACTTCCGGCGAAAGTTTCACCTCGGCACTGGCGATGTTTTCCTTCAACTGATCGAGCGACGTCGCGCCGATCAGATTGCTCGTCAGGAACGGCCGGCTATTGACGAAGGCCAGCGCGAACTGCGCGGGCGACAAACCGTGACGCTTCGCCAGTTCCACATAGCGCGTGGTTGCCTGAATCGCCTGCGGCTTGCTGTAGCGTTGAAAGCGCTCGAACAGCGTGATACGGGCGCCGTCCGGACGCGCGCCGCCTTCATACTTGCCCGACAACCAGCCGAAGGCCAGCGGAGAATACGCAAGCAGACCAATGTTGTCGCGATGCGCGTATTCGGACAGACCCACTTCGTACGTGCGGTTCAACAGGCTGTACGGATTCTGGATACTGACGATGCGCGGCAAGCCGAGCTTCTCCGCCGCGCGCAAAAACTGCGCGACGCCCCAAGGCGTTTCGTTCGACACGCCGATATGGCGAATCTTGCCTGCCTTGACGAATTCGGCGAGCACCGACAGCGTTTCTTCGATCGGCACCGTATATTCGTCATCGACCCACGGATAAGCCGGACGGCCGAACGTCATCGTGCTGCGATCCGGCCAGTGCAACTGATACAGATCGACGTAGTCCGTTTGCAGACGCTTCAGACTATCGTTGAGCGCTTCGGTCAGGTTCTTGCGGTCGAACTGATTGCCCTCGCCGCGAATATGACGCGGATTGTGCGGCTGACGCGCCGGGCCGGCGATTTTGGTGGCCAGCACGATCTTCTCGCGCGCGCTGCGATGCTGCGCGATCCACGTGCCGATATAGCGCTCGGTCGAGCCTTGCGTCTCGGGACGTGGCGGCACCGGGTACATTTCCGCGGCGTCGATCAGATTGACGCCATGATCGAGCGCGTAATCGATCTGCGCGTGCGCTTCCTGCTCGGTATTCTGCTCGCCCCATGTCATGGTGCCGAGACCGATCAGGCTAACCTTCACATCCGAGTCGCCGAGTCTGCGGTATTCCATCGAACCTGTCCTGTTGATTGTGAAAACGGAAAACGCTGACGTTACCATGCCGGCGCAATGCCTGCAGCGCAGCTAAAATGCTGCTTCAGCGAGCGCTCGCACCACCTCGCCCAATGAACTTTCCGTCGACCCACTTGCGATGAATCCCGAACACCTCGAACTGCTGGTCACGCGCGTGATGCCTTACGGAAAATACAAAGGCCGGCTGATCGCGGATCTGCCCGGCCACTATCTGAACTGGTTTGCGAGCCAGGGCTTTCCACCGGGCGAAATCGGCCGTCTGCTGGCGTTGATGCACGAGATCGATCACAACGGCCTGTCCTCGCTGATCGAGCCGTTACGCAAGCGCTGAGAGCGACGCCTTCGGCAAATGCCAGCCATAGGTCACTGCCAGTACGCGCAAGACGAAGCACACCGCGCCGCCTGCTAAAGCCGCGACGCCCGGCGGCAAGCCGGCACGCCGCGCGACCACCACAACGAATGCGCCGGCAAAAGCAGCGGTCGCATAGATGTCGGCATGCAGCACCAGCGGCACGCGCGCCATCAGCACGTCGCGGATCACGCCGCCGCCCACACCGGTGACGGTGCCCATCAGCATCGCGATAAACGGACGGATTCCGAACAGCAGCGCTTTCTCTACGCCCGCGACAGCAAAGAGCGCGAGACCGGCGGCGTCGAGCACGGTAATCAGCGCGACAGGAAACTGCTGCACTGTCGAATGGAAAATGAACGTGAGCAGACCGGTGACGAACGTCAAGGCCGGATAACGCCAGTCGCGTATCGCGTTAGGCGGTGAGTCGCCGATCAACAAGTCGCGGATCACCCCGCCGCCGAGCGCCGCGACAAACGAGATCACCATCACGCCCAGCAGATCGAGACCGCCGCGCATCGCGCTCACCGCGCCCTCGATCGCGAAAACAACCGTGCCGGCCAGATCGGCCGCGAGAACGAGCGTTTCGACTTTCGGCTTTATTTTTTGTATCGACAATGTCGGCATCGACGCATCACCCTTTCTGTCTACGAGTAGGCGAAAAGGTATAGCGAAATGCGCCGCGCCGGGTGGAAAATTTGCGCGGCCGAATACAGACGCATGCCACGCGCCGACTATTTCGCGAGACGAGGTCTGCCGAGCCCGCTTTCTTCCCTCGGCAGGCAACCCATGGCGCTCAGATGCATCAGCAGACGGCCTACTGCCTCTTCGATCGACATCCGATCGGTTTCGATCATGACATCGGGGTCGAGCGGCACATCGTACGGTCCTGAAACACCCGTGAAATTGGGTATTTCACCGCGCCGCGCACGCACGTAGAGGCCTTTGACATCGCGCGCTTCGCACACGGTCAGCGGCGCATTCACGAACACTTCGACGAAACCAGCGCCGACGATCTCGCGAGCCATGCGCCGATTCTCATGCTCGGGCGAAATCACCGCGGCAATCGCGATAAAGCCCTGTTGCATGACCAGCGCCGCGACGTGCGCGATCCGCCGCAGATTTTCGGCGCGGTCTTCGGGCGTAAAGCCGAGGCCCGCGGTCAGGCCGCGCCGCAGCACGTCGCCGTCGAGCACGATCGAGGCATGTCCGGCTTCTTTGAGACGTTGATGCAAGGCCTCGGCCACGGTCGATTTACCGGCGCCGGATAAACCGGTCATCCAGATGACGGCTCCACGCGTTGCGCTCACGATTTCCGCTCCGTCCCGTTGCCCGCTGTCCCGGCATCTGCAAGAAGCGCCCGCCCCTGCCGGCTGACGCTGCCGGCGGGCACCAACTCTGGCCCCAGACCGTCGAACAAGGGTTGCAGCAACGCCTGCTGCGGCTGCCAGCGTTGCAGCGCCGTCCTGTAGAGCGGACGGCGCACCTGTGCCGCGCTTGCCGTGTTCACCTGCCGCGTAGTCTCGTGAAACGCCAGACAGCGCTCGTCCCAGTCGAGCCCGCAATGCGCGAGCAGGCGGCGGACATTCCCTTCGAAATCTTCGATCAATTCTTCGTATTTGACTTCGATCATCGTGCCCTCGGGTAACACGCGTTGCCAATGGGCCATCAACGCGCCGTACGCACGATAGTAGCGGCCCAGTTCACCAAGATCGTAGCTGAACGGCACGTCATGAAAAATTCGAGAAAAAATCGACAGACAAGTTTGCAATGGCGAGCGGCTGCTATGAATGAAGCGCGCATTCGGCAACGCCAGATGAATCAGCCCGACGTTGATGAAATTGAACGGGTATTTGTCGGTGAAGCGTGCGTAGCCTCGCGTTGCGTTTTGCATTTCCGGCAGTGACGTCCGCATGCGGCGCAAATAGTCGGCGCCGAGCGTGCGCAATTGCGCGGGGCCGACGCCCTGCAAGGCTTCGATATCGATACGCAAGGGATCGTCGAGATCGCGGCCGATACAGTTCACCAACGCCTCGCCGAATTCCGTGCGCTCACCCGCGCCGAAAACCTGCGGATGACTCGCGAGAATCTGTTCGATCAGTGTCGACCCCGAGCGTGGCATGCCGACGATAAAGATCGGTGCGTCCGACGCATCGCCCTGACCGCGCCTCGCCGCCAGCACCTCTGAAGTCAGGAGTTCCGGCAAATGCGCGAACAGACCGAGCGACGCGGCTTCGTCATAACGCACGCCGGTGCGGTACAGCGCGTTGCCCTTCAGGAAGTGTTCGAACGACGCATCGTTGCGCCCCAAATCAGACAGCGCCTGACCATACGCGAAGTGGATCTCCGCCTGATTGGCGGGTGTCAACGAGGCGGCATCGCCGACGAGTTGCTCCAGCGCGGCGAACACCGGATCGTCGGCGCCAAGGCGCCTGGACTGCACGAAGTTGCGGTAGTACAGCGGCACCCGCGGAGCGGCCTCGATCGCGCGGCGATAGGCTTCGTGAGACTCGTCGAAACGACCGAGAGACTGCAAGCAGTTGCCCATGTTGTTGTACGAACCATCGGCTTTGGGATTCAGCCGGACTGCTTCGCGATACGCGTCTACCGCCTGCTCGAGTCGATGCATCTGTTCGAGCGACCAGCCGAGGCCGTGACGCAAATCGGTGTTGCGCGGATCGAGCCCGATCCCTTCGTGATAGCGAACGACGGCTTCGGGAAAACGGTTCAGCGCAGCGAGCGTCGCGGCGAGACGCTCAAGCACGACGACATCAGCGGGATCGAGCGAGCGCGCTGCGTCGAAACATTGGAGTGCGGCCTCAAGATCGCCGCGAGCGGCACAGGCGTCGCCTTCGGCGCGCCATGCTGATGCGGTCGCAGGCTGTGGATCGTGCTTCATTGACGGCCAGGTTCTTGCAGGCTTCGCATCAAGCGGCCCGGGCAATGTGGAGTGCGTTCTTCTTCGTCCAGCGTCAGCAGCAGCATGAGTCTGGATTCAAAGGGAAATTGTCTGACGGGAAAGTATCAGGCGCGCCCTACAGTTACGTTGCGAAAATTTAACCAACTGTTACAGCACGATGAATCCGTCATAGTCTGGAAGGATCGCGTAACGGGCGACCGCTATGGCGTTGGGTTGCGGTGCATGCGTCGCGGAAGCCAGGCGGTAAATGCGGGCAGTAATTTGCGGACACAAATCCTGCTGAACTCCCGGGTGCGCCGTTTTTCTCATTCACATACGTGGGAGAAAATCGTGAGCAGGCTTATTGCATCAATCGCGATGTTAGCTGTGGCGGCAAGTCTCACCGGGTGCGTGGTCGCGCCAGGATACGACTATGCCTATGCGCAGCCCTATTACCCCGGCTACGGTTATGCCTACGGGCCGGCGTATGGACCGGCTTACGGTGCGGTCGACATCTGGGGTGGTTGGGGTGGCTCGTGCTGTTACTACCATGGACGTGGCGGGTACTGGCACGGCGGAGGCTGGCATGGTGGGGGTTGGCACGGAGGCGGCGGCTGGCATGGCGGCGGGGGCTCCCACGGCGGCAGCGGGGGCAGTTCGTGGAGCAGCGGCGGCCATAGTGGGGGGCATGGGCATTGATGCGGTGAGCGGCAGTTGACCTGCCCTCGCCTTGCCCAATCTGCGGACCGAACGGGAGATTTTATGCCTTGCGGTAAAATCGGGTTTTGATTGATGCCGTCCGTCCGCCCCATGTCTTCAGCTCAAACTCCCAGTCCACGCCGCGTTTCCGTCGCGCCCATGATGGACTGGACCGATCGCCACTGCCGCTCGCTGCATCGCGTGATATCGCGTCATACGTGGCTTTACACCGAAATGGTCACCACCGGCGCGTTGCTGCACGGCGATGTGCCGCGCCATCTGGCGTTTACGCCCGAAGAAGCGCCGGTCGCCTTGCAACTCGGTGGCAGTGAGCCTGACGACCTTGCGCGCTCGGCCAAGCTCGGTGAGCAATGGGGCTATGACGAGATCAATCTGAATTGCGGCTGTCCGTCCGAGCGCGTGCAGCGCGGTGCGTTCGGCGCTTGCCTGATGAACGAGCCGAAACTCGTCGCCGATTGCGTGAAGGCGATGCGCGACGCGGTGTCAGTACCGGTGACTGTCAAGCACAGAATCGGTGTCGATGCGGTCGAGGAATATAGCTTCGTGCGCGACTTCGTCGGCACGATCGCGGATGCCGGTTGCAACGTATTCGTCGTGCACGCGCGCAATGCGATTCTCAAGGGCCTGAGCCCGAAAGAGAACCGCGAGATTCCGCCGCTTAAGTACGACTACGCGTATCAGTTGAAGCGCGACTTCCCGCATCTGGAGATCATCATCAATGGCGGCATCAAAACGCTTGATGAGGTAGAGACGCATCTTCAGCATATCGATGGCGTGATGCTTGGGCGTGAGGCATATCACAATCCTTATGTACTCGCAGATGTAGATGCACGCTTCTATGGTTCGACAGATGCACCGCTCACGCGCGAGCAGATCGAGGCAAAGCTGATCGAATATTGCGCGGCTGAAATGGCACGCGGCACGTACCTTGGTTCCATCACGCGTCACGCGCTTGGCCTCTATCGTGGTGAAGCCGGGGCACGTGGATGGCGTCGCGTGTTGTCCGATAGCAAGCGTCTTGCGGCGCGCGATCTGACCATCTTCGATGAGGCAAGACAGCATCTGCGTGAGCCCGTCGAAATTTTTGAATAAAGGACTAGGCAAACGGGATTCTTGTTCGTATAATCTCGTTTCTTCATCGACGAGCCAAGTTTCTCAGCAATGAGTTGCCGGCAAGTCAAGCAGATGTCAGTGGTGGCTGTAGCTCAGTTGGTAGAGTCCAGGATTGTGATTCCTGTTGTCGTGGGTTCGAGCCCCATCAGCCACCCCAAAGAATTCAAGCAGTAAAAAGTTTGACCAAACGGCGTTGTGAGAAATCACAACGCCGTTTTTGTTTTACCTCGCGCTTTGCGACGCCGCGAGGGTTTCAATTGGGAAAGAGAAGCGGATCAAACCAGCCGCACTTCCAGGCGCCTGCCAAGAACGGCGAATGCAGACTCGACCATCTCGATCTTCGATGAATGGCGGAAATTCAAAAGACGATCGACCTGCACCTGGTTGACCTTCAATCGACGCGCCAACTCCGCCTTACGCACGTTCTGTTGCAGCATTTCGTTTGCAAGCAGGACCTTCGAGGTCACGAGAGCAGGAAGCGTTACGACTCGCTGGCCACGCTTTGCCTTCGACGGCAAAGGAATGAACCGCTTTTCCGAAAAGTAGATCTCAAGTGCGGCCTCCAGTGCGTCGAGGGCCTGCACGTCTGCATCATCTTCGTTCTCTCCAACGGTGATCGCTTCAGGCACGTCCGGAAACGTGACGAGGAGCGTGCCATTAGAATCCGGCGTCAGCTCGATGGGGTACGACAACATTACGGTTCTCCAGTGGGACTGCTTCAAGAAAAACACAAAGCCTGCGATTATCGGGAGAGGCCGTCCGCCTCTCCTGCTCATTTAATACCAAGCTGCCTCTTGATCGCCGCGACGAGATGGGTGCCCATTTCCTTGGCGCCGTGATCCGGGAAGATGGTTGTCTTGCCGTTGAGCGTGACCCGGTAGTGACTTGAGCCGCTCCTGTGCTTTTCAAAAGTCGCACCTTGTTTCTTCAGCCACTTCCTAAACTCGCTGTACTTCATGTTCCTCCTCTTGTTGAGCAAGACGAGGAAGAATACAACACAAATGTTGTATCAAAAAACTAAAAAACACAACATCTAAGTTGTATCTTTTTGGGACGTAAGCAGGGCACGAAAGGGAACATCGGGCTTGCGCAATAACTGCAAGCGGCATCGGCGTGCGCTGCGGCCATGATGCAGCGGCGTGATACGAATCAGCGCATTTAATGGCCGGGCGGCAGGCATCCCAAGCGTCGAATCCAAGCGCGGTTGGCTAGTAAACACCACCAATAATCCGCCCTCCCAACCGGGTCTTTGCCCGCCGAAAACGCTTGACAGACGGGGTCGGACCACCGCTGACGCCTGTCGCACAGCCCTCCGCTCGATTATTTCAATACCGAGAATAGTAATTTCAGATTATCGGTACAAATTTTCAATAGTAGGGGTATACACTGCTTTCCATCGACGTTGCAGACACACCTCACCGGCTCCTGCGACGCCTTCCTGAATGAAATCGAAACTTATCGGAGTCACACCATGAAGACCAAGCTCATCGCCGCCCTGTTGGTTGCTGTTTCTGCCTCGATCGCTGCTCCCGCATTCGCTAGCGGCTACGGCCCGGCACCGTTCTACCGTCCGTCGGTCGGCGCACCGGCTTCGCAACAAGGTCAGAACGCGCAAACCGTTGCAGCTGAACGCGCTAATGCCGATTCGAATGCATACGGTGGCGTGAACACCGTGTCGTCGCAATCGGGTACGCGTGCACCGGCTGAATCGGGCCCGCAATCGGTTTTCTTCGGCCACTAATCGGTCGCCGTTGAAGGTTGCCGTTCACAAGACGGCAGCCGAACTGGGCGCCGCGCATGCAGCAATGCATGCCGGCGCCCAGTTCCGTTTACGAGGCGGCCCCTCCCGCGGCGTCAAGGCACGCCCCTTTCGTCATCACGCCTCGCGCACCTCCTCTCTCGGCGCTTCAGAAAAACGAATCCGGTTACCAAACGGATCAATCGTCTCCAGCTCTTTGCCCCACGGCACCTCCTCAATACCCGGTTTCCCGTACTTGTAATCTTTGCGCTGAAGTTCGGCATGCAACGCATCGATGTCCTGCACCCGCACGAAAATCGTCGAGCCCGGCGTCGCGTCGCCGTGATGCTCGCTCAGATGCAAAATCAGGTCGGAGCGGCGCACCTGCATGTAGAGCGGAAAATTGGCCTCGAAGCGGTGTTCCCAGTCGACGGTGAAGCCGAGAAAGTCCACGTAAAACTCTCTGGCTTTCTCTTCAGAAAAGATGCGGATGATCGGAATGGCAGGCGACAGGTGCACAGCGGTCTCCAGCAAGGCGAAAGATCGTCAGCTTAATCGAATGCGCTTGCCGGCCCACGTGCTTGTGGCGCTTGTGGCTATGAGGCGAACCCGGCATCGATCGTTTCGCGCGCCGCCTTGAAGCCCGCGAGAGCCGCGGCATGCTCGGTGGACCACAGCGTGTCGATGTGCACAAGCCGCCAGTCAACGACCACCGCATCGTTGCGCAACACCCGGAAATGCGCTTTGACGCCGGTGAGCACCTGTTCAACCGCGACTTCAATCTCGTAGTCCTGATAGCGCTCCTGGTAGTCGCCCATGTCGAGGCCCTTCGGCTCCATGATCGCCTCCTTGGTGTCTTGCGTGCCCTTGAATGTTGGCGGCCATACTTTTCCACCGGGCCGTCGTTACGGCTCGGAGCATGCACCGGCCCACCCTCGCCTGACGATCAGTCGCAATCGCCAGAAAGGTACTGCCGGCCGCTACAGGTGATTTCGACTTCGCCGCCGCTTGCTTCTGCAGCGAGCCCGTTTGTCAGCAACTCCGCCGTGACGGATTGCTCAAACTTCGGCATGGGCTGTCCGACGCCGACATCATTCAGGCGCCGCAACGCTTCAACCGCTTCCGGACTTAATGACTTCGACATGGCCGTCTCCGTCGTGGTGCTCAATTCATCCTAGCAAGTTTCGCGGATGCACGCAGGGGCGCGTCGAGGCATACGGGTTGCGTGCCGTACAGATGTGTCGCGTCAGCAAACCGGCAAGCGGTATCGGAAAGGAGGACGAGATGGAGCGAAACAGAAACAGAATGGCGGCGCTGACGGCGGGCGTCGCGCTCGCAATGTTTGGCGCAGTCGGCACGGCGGCGTTCGCACAAACGCCGAACCCGGCGCCAAAAACACCAGCGGCGTCGCAGAACGGCGGCGCCTCGATGGTCAAGCCGCCCGAGGCGGCCCCCGATTCAGGCGGTTCGAGCAATCCGGACAATATGCCCATCAAGCGTCCGCGCCAGGCGACCAACGACAAGATGATGCACGAGCCGCCCGCCAGCGGCGCCAACGCAAAATAGCGTCGGCGCGCGTGACGGTACGAGCAGCGCGACCAGTGCAGTCGCGCTTACAGGCGCGCGATCGACACCTCTGTCGACTTCACCAGCGCGACCACTTCCGAGCCGACCTTCAGGTCGAGTTCGTCGACCGAACGCGTGGTGATCACCGAGGTGACGATACCGAACGGCGTCTCCACATCGACCTCGGACACCACCGACCCGCGGATGATTTCCTTGACCTTGCCTTTGAACTGATTGCGTACGTTGATTGCGGAAATGGTCATATCGAGTGACTCCAGAAAAGCGATTGAAAACAGTCAGTCAAAAGGGATGTCAGACGGCCCAGCGGACGTCTGTCGGCCGCGTGAGGCGGCCCTCGTCACGTGCGTCGTAAGCGCGATGGGACAGCGCGTCGTCATTCGGCGCCGTCTTCAGTACGCGTTGCAACACATGTTCTTCCAGCGCGGCAAAACCGGCCGACGCACGCGCCCGTGGGCGCGCCAGCGGCACCGGCTGATCGAGCGCGATGCGCCCTTCTTCGATCAGCAGAATCCGGTCGCCGAGCGCGACGGCTTCGTGCACGTCGTGCGTTACCAGCAACGCGGTAAATTGATGTTCGCGCCACAGGCGTTCGATCAGCGCGTGCATTTCGATGCGCGTCAACGCGTCGAGCGCGCCGAGCGGTTCGTCCAGCAGCAGCAATTGCGGCCGATGCACCAGCGCACGCGCGAGCGCCACACGCTGACGCTGGCCGCCGGAGAGCTGCGCGGGCCAGTCGTTGGCGCGTTCCAGCAAGCCGACTTCGTCGAGCACGGCGCGCGCATCTTCACGAGCGCTGCGGCCGAGGCCGAGCATCACGTTTTGCAGCACGCTCTTCCAGGGCAGAAGCCGCGCGTCCTGGAACATGATGCGCGTGTCGAGCGGCTGGCCGTCTTCGGCGCGCTTTTCGAGCACGCCCGTCGTCGCCTTCTCCAAACCCGCCACCAGGCGCAACAAAGTCGATTTCCCGCAGCCGCTGCGGCCGACGATCGCCACGAAACTGCCGCGCTCAATCGACAAATCAAAATCGGACAGCACCGTGCGCTCGCCGTACTGCTTGCCGACGCCGCGCAATTCGACCGAAAAATCGCCAGAGCGGCTGGCGTCGTTGCGCGCCGATGCACCGGTCGCCGCAGGCACGGCATCAGCGCGCTGGCGATCGTGCGCCGGGTCCGCACGGTCGAAGCCGGCAGCCTCGTCCGCGTTGTGATCGACAGTACGCGGTTGCGCCAGTTCGGCTTCGAGATCGCTGCCCGCGATGCCGCCGAACGAGGTCGACAATGTCGTTGCGCTCATGTTTTCGCTCCTCTTTGATAGGCAGGATGCCAACGCAGCGACACACGCTCGAGAGTCTTGGCCAGCACGTCGGCAAGTTTGCCGAGCGCCGCGTACAGCAGGATGCCCACCACCACCACATCGGTTTGCAGAAATTCGCGGGCATTCATCGTCATGTAGCCGATGCCCGACTGCGCGGAAATGGTTTCAGCGACGATCAGCGTGACCCACATCAGCCCGAACGCAAACCGCACGCCGACCAGAATCGAGGGCAACGCCCCCGGCAAAATCACATGCCGGTACAGCGCGAAACCCTTCACGCCGTAGCTGCGCGCCATCTCGATCAGGTTGGCATCCACCGAACGGATGCCGTGAAACGTGTTCACGTAGACCGGAAAAAACACCCCCAGCGCGACGAGAAACACCTTCGCCTCTTCTTCGATACCGAACCACAGGATCACCAGCGGGATCATCGCCAGCGCGGGAATGTTGCGGACCATCTGCACCGTCGAATCGAGTGCGATTTCGGCCGGTTTGAAGAGACCCGTAGCAAGGCCGAGCACGAGTCCGATGCCGCCGCCGATCGTAAAGCCCGACACCGCGCGCCACGTGCTGACCTTCACGTCCGCCCACATTTCGCCGGACTGGATCAGCGACCACGCTGCCTTCACGACGGCAAGCGGTTCGGGCAGCACACGCGTCGAGAGAATGCCGCTGCGCGCGGCGAATTCCCACGCCAACAGAATCGCCAGCGGCACGAGCCACGGCGCGAGAGGCGCGCCGATGCGCCGCAATGCGCCGACGAGGCCCGCGCCGAAAGCCGCGCCCGAGCCTGCCTGTGTGCCTCGTTCCGCACTCACAGTGGATTGAGCCATGATGATTGTCCTCGTTGCTTATCGATGGGCGTCATTGCCGAACCGGGCGCAAGCGCTCAGCTCGAACTTGCCGCCTTCGGCAGATAGTTGTTGCCGACGATCTCGCCGAACGGTCCCGACAGCGGACCGCCGGCGACCTTGCTTTGATGACCCGGCAGCAGCGGGAACACCAGTTCAGCGAAGCGATACGACTCTTCGAGATGCGGATAGCCGGACAGGATGAACGTGTCGACACCGAGCGCCGCGTACTCGTTCATCAGCGCGGCCACCTGCTCGGGATTGCCGACCAGCGCCGTCCCCGCACCACCGCGCACGAGACCGACGCCCGCCCACAGATGCGGATATACCTCGAGTTCCGCGCGGCTGCCGCGCTTGCCGCCGTGCAACGCGGCCATGCGGCGCTGTCCTTCGGAATCCATCTTCGAGAACGAAGCCTGCGCACGGGAAATGGTTTCGTCGTCGAGCTTGCTGATCAGCTTGTCGGCGGCGGCCCATGCCTCTTCTTCGGTCTCGCGCACGATGACGTGAAAGCGAATGCCGAACTTGATCTTGCGGCCACGCGCTTCGGCGCGGGCGCGAATGTCGGCGATCTTCTTCGCGACGGCCGCGGGCGGCTCGCCCCACGTCAGATACGTGTCGATGTGATCGCCCGCAATGTCGTGCGCAGCCGCCGACGAACCGCCGAACCACAGCGGCGGATGCGGGTGCTGCACGGGCGGATACAACGCCTTGCCGCCCTTCGAGGTCAGATGCTTGCCGTTGAAATCGATCGCTTCGTTGGTATGCGCGGCGGTCAGCAGCTTGCGCCAGATATGCAGGAACTCGTCGGTGATTTCATAGCGCGTGTCGTGATCGACGAACACACCGTCGCCTTCCAGTTCAGCCGAATCGCCACCGGTCACGACGTTGATCAGGAGACGCCCATTCGACAGGCGGTCGAAAGTCGCCGCCATGCGCGCCGCCAGACCCGGCGATGAGATGCCCGGACGGATCGCCACCAGAAACTTCAGACGTTTGGTCGCGGCGATCAGGCTCGACGCGACGACCCATGCGTCTTCACACGAACGACCGGTCGGCAGCAGCACGCCCTCGTAGCCGAGCGTGTCGGCGGCGACGGCGATCTGCTGGAAATAGTCGTAATCCGCTGCGCGTGCGCCTTGGGACGTACCGAGATAGCGGCTATCGCCGTGAGTCGGAATGAACCAGAACACATTCATTTGCTGCTCCTGCTTGTTCGAAACTGGATTGAATGGAAACGGTGCGTCGAGTGAACGCGCGTACGCCGGCCGCGCGCATCCCTCCGGCACAAGAGCCGGAGACGCAGGCGCAAAAAAGGAACGGAAAAACTGCGGCGAAAAGCGGACTAGTTCCGACAGCGCATCCGCAAGCGCGTGTGTGCCATGGAGCGGCTGAAGATCGGCATCAGGCAGGACATCGCGACGGCTTCCCTCGACCAGACGTGCGCGTGATGCGCTCGATTAAATGGGCGACGGCGGCAAACACCGTCTGCATGGAGAAACAGTCTATGGATCGAGGCGCGGCTTTTGAACGATTTTTTTTAGCTTAGGTTTTCCACTTTCGTGATTAGCCCGACGCTAAAGCATACGGATGTTGCGCCTTACCTACGCTGGAAGCGGGGTACCCCTATATATAATGGCGCCACGTTTCCAATAATCCGGTGCAGGCCGCGTGAACCACGCCGCCTGATCTCTCGCGGTGCAATGCATGCAAAAACTCATCCTGCCGTTCGTCGCCGGTTTTCTGGCTTCTCTGTTTTTTCATGAATCGACTCTGGCGCTGCTGCACGCAGCCGGTCTGATCGACCCAACCGGTTTTTCAACCGCGCCGTTTTTGCCGCTCGGGCTGCCGGAGTTTATTGCCAATGCGATCTGGAGCGCATTCTGGGCTGTGCTCATGGCGTGGCTGTTGCGCGTTGCACCGGGGCGCCGCGCGCCGTGGGTGCCCGCCTTCGTGTTCGGTGGTCTCGCGTTGACGGCGGCGAGCGTGTTTGTGGTCGATCCGTTGCGCGGCATCTGGCCGAGCGGCAACATGCTGCCGCGCCTCGCGGTGGGTTTCGCGGCGAACGCGATGTGGGGCTGGGGCGCGCTGGTGTTCATGCGCGCATTCATGGCGAGCGAAGACGAAGACTGAGGGTCTTACTGGTGCCTGCTTAACCGCGCAGATCGTGCAACGGGTGTTCGTTTGCCGGCCACGGGCTTTCGAACATCTTCGCCACATCGGCGGCGCTCACGTCTTCGATGCGTGCAAAACGCCAGCGCGGCGCGTTGTCCTTGTCGATAATGCGTGCGCGAATCCCTTCAATCGTGTCGCCATGCGCGAAGCACGTGCGCGTCAGATCGAGATCGCCGCGCAGCACGTCGGCCATCGAACCCTCCGCGCGCGTCACCACTTCCAGCGACACAGCCATCGACAACGGCGAACGTTCGCGCAACACGGCAATCGTCTGCTCAGCCCAATCGGCAGAATCGCCGCCGTGCTCGCGTTCCTGCTCCAGCGACGCGAGAATCCGCGTCATGTCGGGTAACGCGAAATGCCGATCGATCAACGCGCGCGTGCTCGCGAGCGGTGAAGCGTCGGGTTCCGGTACGACCTGATGCCTGGCGGCCTCACGCTCGATACACGCCACCACGTCTGCACCTCGTTCAAACGGCTCGCTGCGCAATGTATCGACTAGCGCGGGCAATGCCGCGTCGTCGATATAGGCGTCGGCGAGACCTGCGTAGAGGGCGTCTGCTGCGCCGATCGTCTCCCCTGTGACCGCCAGATATCGGCCGAGCGCGCCCGGCGTGCGCGCCAGAAACCAGCTCGCGCCGACATCGGGAAAGAGGCCAATGCGGGTCTCCGGCATCGCCATCTTCGTCGAGTTTGTCACCACCCGCAGGCCGCCGGTACGATGCGCGCCCTGCGAAATCCCCATGCCGCCGCCCATCACGACACCGTTCGTCAAGGCGATATACGGCTTCGGGTACGTGAAAATCGCGTGATTGAGCCGGTATTCCTCGGTGAAAAACGTATCGCGCGCATCATGCTCGCCGCGCTGCGCCGACTCGTACAGAAAGCGCACATCGCCGCCCGCGCAAAACGCGCGCGGATGCTGGCTGCGCACTACTACGGCAAGCACGTCGGGATTTTCGCGCCACTGCTCGAGCGCCGCGTGCATCGCGAGAATCATGCCGGTAGACAGCGCGTTGAGCGCCTTCGGTCTTTCCAGTTCGATGAAGCCGATGCCGTTGGCTACGTAAGTCGCGACTTCGTCGCTGACGGCGGGCGAGGCGGAAATAGACATGGAGAGCTTGGCGCGATGGCGCGAAATGAACCGGAACTGAACGTTATCACGCGCTCGCGGCTTTGGGCTTGGTGGCGGGTTTGACGCCCGTCTCAGCGGGCGATTCTGCGTGCGCTTCGGAGTGCGATTGCGCTGGCGCTTCAGCGGACTTTTTCTTGCCGGCACGCGTGGATTTTGCGGCGCCTTGCGGTTGCCCGGCGGGTTGCGTACCTAGCCAGGTATCAAGCGCGACGCCCACCACCGTATCCAGCGGCGCGCTCGGAAACACGGGGCATGTGAGGTTGAGCGCGACGATGCCATGCAGGGTCGCCCAGAACGCCTCCGCCCACACGGCCACGTCCATCGATGCAGACAAGCGCCCTGCTGCTTTCAACTCTTCGAGCGCGCGCAGCATGATGTGTAACGCGGCATCGCCGGGGTCGTCGTCTGATTTCGCGGGCGCGAGGTTCGCTTTTCCTGAGGCGGTTGTTCCTGCTGCGGCTGTCCCAGCGACCGTAGCCTCCGCCGTTTCGTTCGCGGCACCAGCGCCTGCATCCACGACCGCTGCCAGCGCCCCATCCACACCCTTGCGAGCCGCACCAGCCGCCCCGCCCAGCGCCGCGCCCGTGTAGCTCGGGTCTTCCATGAAGATCAGCCGGTAGGTTTCCGGATGCGCAACACCGAATGCCACATACGCACGCCCGAGCGCCTTCAGGCGTTCAGCCGGATCGGCGATCTGCGCGAGCGGCACGAAGGTAGCCAGCAATTGCGCATAACCTTCAGCACACAAGGCCTGCGCAATTTCATCGCGGCTCGCGAAGTGAAGGTACAGCGTGGCGGGTGAATACTCGATGGCGTCGGCAATCTTGCGCATCGAAAGCGCAGCAAAGCCTTCGCGCATCACGATGCGCCGCGCTGCATCGAGGATGCGTTCGCGCAGCGCCTGTTTCTGACGGCTTTTTCGTTCGACGATTCCCATGCCGCGCATTTTCGGCTTGACAAACTGAAAAGTCAAATTAAACTGAACACCGTTTACTGAACAGTGTTCACTAAATTCTCATCGATCAGACAAGCTCATCCAGGCGCGATGCGGCGCCGTCTTCAGGAGTCGTTCATGCAAGCTACAGGGAAAGTGGGTTTATTCGGTGCTGCCGGCGCCGCCGGTCAAATCATCGGGGCGGCGCTGAGCGCGGCGGGCCGGGATTATCGGGTAGTCGGCCGCTCGCGCGCGCCGCTCGAGGCGGCCTTCGGCCACGACCCGCATGCGGAAATCGTCACGTGGAATCCGGACGACCCGGCTTCGATCAGCGCCGCTGCGGCCGGTTTGCAGACGGTGATCTACCTGGTGGGCGTGCCCTACGATCAGTTCGCCTCACATCCGCCTCTCATGCAAAAAACCCTCGACGGCGTGACGGCGGCAGGCGTCGAACGCTTCATTCTGATCGGCACCGTGTATCCGTACGGCCGCGCGCGCAGCAATCCGATTAACGAAGATCATCCGCGTGAGCCCCATACGTTCAAAGGCAAGATGCGGCTCGAGCAGGAAAAACTGGTGCTGGCGGCACACGGACGCGCGAGCGGGTCGACCAGTTTGTCGACCCTGGTGCTGCGCCTGCCGGATTTCTACGGCCACTGCATCGAACGCAGCCTGATCAACGGCATATTCGAGGGCGCGGCGCACGGCAAGCGCGCGCAGGTGATCGGGCCGGTCGATGTGCCGCACGAATTCATCTACCTGCCGGATATCGGCCCGGTGGTCGAGAAACTCACACGTACGCCGGAAGCGTACGGCCGCTGGTGGCATCTGGCCGGCACGGGCACGATCACGCAGCGCGAAGTGGCGAGACAGGCCTATGCGCTGGCGGGCCGCGAGCCGAAACTGATGGTGGCCGGCAAGACGCTGCTGCGCGTGTTCGGCCTCTTCAATCCGATTATGCGAGAACTGGTGGAGATGAACTACCTGATGACCGAGCCGGTTGTGCTCGACGACTCGGCACTGACACAGTTGATCGGCCCGATCGCCAAAACCTCGTACAAAGACGGTATCCGGCAAGCGTTCGACGCCGCGCGCGCAGCGGCATCGGTGAATACGGACACGCACCGGGACGCCGCGAAAACCGCCTGATTGTCGATGTGGACGGCTTTCGCAAGCGAGCGGATGTGAAGCGCGTGATTCGTGCGTGTGCGAACGAACAGGATCAGCCCGCCATATTGCCGGGCGGAAAGTGGCCGCTCTTGAGCAGGACAGGCGTGCCATTGCTGATCTGCAAATGTTCGCGCGCAACCGCCTCGATGCGCGGACGCCCGGCGTCGAACGCGCGCATCCAGCCGTCGAGATCCTCGGTGTACGCGCCGAAGTGGTCTTCGAGCGCCTCGACGGAGATCGCGCACGGCACCGGTTCGCCGTCCACAAGCGCGCGAAAGACCACCGTCAGATTGGAGTCGCGGTAAGCGGGCGCGTCCGCGGGAAACCGAATTTCCATGGTCGCCTCATCAGAAGGATCCGGCAGGAAATGGACACCGGGGAGAACCGGCCGCCCCCGGATATGCCCGATATGTTACTCGCGCGCCTGGACCGCGGTCCACCCTCCAGCGTCTGCCCGATCAACGGCGCGCGCCCCATGCCCGTAAGCTACGGATGCAAATCGACACACCGGATTGCACTTGTGCCGACTACCCCTGTCGAACTGGTTCACCGGCACGATCCGTGCTGACGCAATGACGCCATTTCGAGGTCAACGAGCACAGTATGGGAAAATATTTTCTGCAGAACCACGAACTGCCTGAGCCGGATGCGGCAAACACCTGGTTTGCCTATGCCGAAAGCCACGGCATCGACATTCCTAAAGCCATTAGCATCTGGGAAGACGCAGCGACCGAAAGCGGCTCGGAAAGCCGCCAAATGGTCCGCGCGGCAGGCATCACGATCGAAACGCCTTAACCTTGTGGGCACACCGCCGGTGTGCGTGGCGAGTCTCGATACCTATTTGAAAGGAAACATCACGATGCATTTCATGACGCAACTGCGCCGCTCCGGCCGCTTCCGACCCAGCAGCGCCGCGCTTGCTCTCGTGCGCAGGGCTTCCCTGTCTGCCGCGCTGCCCGCCGCTGTGCTGCTCGGCGCGGGTCTCACCGGCTGCGCATCGTCGAACACCACCTCGCTGATCAATCTGCCGAACGGCCAGACCGGCTTTGCGGTGAACTGCAGCGGCGCCGACGCCGCGTCCAGTTGGGCTTCCTGCTACGTGCAGGCCGGCAAGGCATGTGGCGCAACCGGCTACGACATCGTGTCGAAAGACAACGACGAAGGCGGCACCGCGGGCGGCAGCGTCACGAACGTTGTCTCGGCCAACGTGAAAAACCGTTCGATGATCGTGCGCTGCAAGTAACGCTCAGTGGGCGCTCAGTGCGCCTGCATCTTCGAGAACATATTGAGCACGGCGACCCCGGCAATGATCAGCCCGAGTCCGATGATGGCCGGCACGTCCGGCACTTGCCGGTACATCACGACCGCGACCAGCGTGATCAGCACGATGCCGGCGCCTGACCACACGGCGTAGACGATGCCCACCGGAATAGTCTTCAGCGTGAGCGACAGGCAATAGAACGCGATGCCGTAGCCGATCACCACGACCGCTGCGGGGAGCAGCCGCGAAAAACCTTCCGAGGCCCGCATCGCGGAAGTCGCGATGACTTCGGCAACGATCGCAATAGCGAGCAATGCATAAGGAGGCATCCGCATCGCCTCAGGCCTTTGCAAGCGCGAGCTTGCTGTAGTCGTGGCCGAGGTGCGCGCACAGCGCTTCCACCACCAGCTCATGATCGGCGCGTTGCGGCAAACCGGACACCGTGATCGAGCCGATCACACCGGCGCCCGCCACCGTCAACGGAAACGCGCCGCCGTGGGACGCATATTCCGTGACCGGCAAACCGTGCTTGTCGGCGAGCGTGCTGCCCGCCTGTTGCATCTTCAAACCGATCGCGTACGAGCTGCGGCGGAAATGCGCGACCGTGTTGCCCTTGCGACGCGCCCAGTCGACGTTGTCCGGCGTCGCGCCTTCGAGCAAGCTGAAGAACAGCGGTTGACCGAATGTGCGCACGTCGATAGCCGCTGCAATGCCGCGTGCTTTCGCGACTTCGTGCAGATAGGCGCCGATCTGCCATGCACGGTCGGTATCGAATTGCGGGAACACCAGCGCTTGTTCCTGAGCGGCAATCACCTGTAGATCGTGAGCGATATCCATGGAGTTCTGAACAAGGTAAGAAGTGAAGCGCAGGCCGTTGCACATGCATCCCGGCGCGCGAAGAGAACCTGGATTCTAGCGCAGCGCGCTACGCGGGCCTTCCGGCATACGACGCTGGCAATTCATGCCGCGACTTTGGAGGCTGCTGCGCTTTGGCGTTCCGCTTTAAGGTCCACACCCCAGCGATGCGTATTGAAGTCGCTCCTTAACTAGCTATTGCGTTGGTCTCCGCTTTGTTCTATAATCTTTTCTTCGACGGACGCGGGGTGGAGCAGTCTGGCAGCTCGTCGGGCTCATAACCCGAAGGTCGTAGGTTCAAATCCTACCCCCGCAACCAAGTAGCACTAAATTGGTTCGAAGACGTCGAAAAAACTTCAAAGGCTTGCCCAACCGGCAGGCCTTTTTTGTTTTCTGCCTCCTGCTTTCCGCTTCGAGATTGCGCGTGCTCACACGCCCGCTCGTGCTTTGCACTCGTTGATCCGGACTCCAAACATATCCGCATTTTTCCTCTGCGGTATTCGCAATACCGTCGCGTCGACGGGGCGCCTGATCAGCGAAATCTCCTCACTCCGCACCGACTGGCAGACACCGCCATGGCCCGCTGCTGACAAAGCGCGCCCCAGTGATAAACTCCCATCACCCTTTCTCGTCCCCTTCCTATGAAATTCTGTTCTGTCTGCGGCCACGGCGTCAGCCTGAGCATTCCGCCGGGTGACAACCGCGAGCGCTTCGTGTGTGGAAGTTGCGGCACGGTGCATTATCAGAATCCGCGCAACGTGGTCGGCACCGTCCCGGTCTGGGACGACAAAGTGCTGCTGTGCCGTCGCGCAATCGAACCGCGCTACGGCTACTGGACGCTGCCGGCAGGCTTCATGGAAATGGGTGAAACCACCGCCGAAGCGGCTTCGCGCGAAACGCTGGAAGAAGCCGGCGCGCGCGTCGAGGTGCAGAGCCTGTTCTCGCTGCTGAACGTGCCGCACGTGCATCAGGTGCATCTGTTCTATATGGCGCGCCTGCTCGACCTCGACATCGAAGCCGGCGAGGAAAGCCTCGAAGTCAAACTCTTCGAGGAACACGAGATTCCGTGGGACGAGATCGCCTTCCCCACCGTCGGCCAGACCTTGCGCTTCTTTTTCGCCGACCGTGCGGCCGGTAGTTACGGCCTGCACACGGGCGACATCTTCCGCTCGCTGCGCGAAGGTTGAGCGGCGCGCATGGTTCCCTGGCTCGGACCTGACGATCCGTTTCCCTCCGTCGAGCGCGCGCTCGGCGCGGCAAGCGGCGCACCCGGCCTGCTCGCCGCCAGCGGCGACCTGCTGCCGTCGCGGCTGATCGACGCCTATCGGCGCGGCATCTTCCCATGGTATTCGGACGGTCAGCCGGTCTTGTGGTGGAGTCCCGATCCGCGCATGATCCTGCGCCCTGCCGAGTTCAAACTCTCGCCGTCGCTGCGTAAAACGCTCAAGCGCGTGCTGCGCGAGGACGCGTGGGAAATCCGCGTCGACCATGATTTTGCCGCCGTGATGCGCGCCTGTGCGCAGGCGCCGCGGCGCGGCCAGCGCGGCACGTGGATCACCGCGGACGTGGTCGAAGCGTATTCGTCGCTGCACCGGGTCGGCGATGCGCACAGCATCGAGACCTGGTTCGAAGGCAAGCGTGTAGGCGGTTTATACGGGGTGTCGTTCGGCCGGATGTTCTTCGGCGAATCGATGTTCGCCGAGGTCACCGATGCGTCGAAAATGGCGCTGGCCGCGCTTGTCGGACACTTGCGCTGTCACGAAATAGAAATGATAGACTGCCAGCAGAACACGTCGCATCTGGCGTCGCTGGGCGGTCGCGAGATAGCGCGCAAAGCGTTCATCGCGCATGTTCGCGCGTCTGTCGACGCACCGCCGATTCCCTGGCGTTTCGACAAGACCGTCTTGCGCGATGTCGTCGCGCCGGCGGCGTAGGAAGAATCAGGCCGAATCCGGATCCGTCGCCTACCGAGCCGCGGGTCACGAGCCGCGGGTTTCAAACCGCAAGGCGCCGGGTTTGCAATACCAGAGACGCTTCGACGAGAGCTGCCAACGTGACTCATCCCAACGAGCTGCCTCTTTCTCCGCTTTCCGCGCTGCAATTTTATGCAACGGCGCCCTATCCCTGCAGTTATCTGGATGGACGCATTGCGCGTTCGCAAGTCGCCACGCCCAGTCACCTGATCAACTCCGACGTCTATACCGATCTCGTCAAAGCTGGCTTCCGTCGTTCGGGCGTGTTCACTTACCGCCCGTATTGCGATGGCTGCCGTGCCTGCGTGCCGGTGCGCGTGCCAGTCGATCATTTCGAGGCGAACCGCACGCAACGCCGGGTCTGGAAGAAGCACGGCGAGCTGATCGCAACGGTCGCCCCGCTGCACTACGACGAAGAACACTACGCGCTCTATATGCGCTATCAGTCGGCACGGCATGCCGGCGGCGGCATGGACCGCGACAGCCGCGACCAGTACGAACAGTTCCTGCTGCAGAGCCGGATCAACTCGAGGCTAGTGGAATTCCGCGAGCCGCTGCCGGACCATCCGTCAGCGCCGGGCATTCTGCGCATGATCAGCATGATCGACATCCTCGGCGACGGGCTCTCGTCGGTGTACACGTTCTTCGAGCCGGGTCTGCCGCACACCAGCTTCGGCACCTACAACATCTATTGGCAGATCGAGCAGGCGCGGAGCCTCAAGCTGCCCTACGTCTACCTCGGCTACTGGATTCGCGAGAGTCCGAAGATGGCCTACAAGGCGAATTTCCGGCCGCTCGAAGGTTTGATCGATGGTGTCTGGAAGGTGCTCGATCCAGCCAGCATCGATCTGCCGCCGGTCGATCTGGCGATTCAGGGCAGGCGCGGGCCGCTGCGGCCTTAACCTGGCAATAACGTAGCCATAACGTGCACAACCTGGCCACGTCAGTCCCTCCCCGTTAGTCTCATTAACGCCCTAAAGCCGGTAAAATGGCGGGTTCCCATTTTCCGGCCGCCCGGCTTCGTCCCGTGTTCAGTTCCCTCTACCCGCTCGTACGCGCCCAACTCTTTCGCATGGACGCGGAAGACGCTCACCACCTGACTTTGCGTGCGCTCGGCGCCGCGGGCCGCACCGGCCTCGCAAGCGCGCTCGCGCCACGCGTGCCGGATTCGCCACGCACCGTAATGGGGCTGACGTTCAAGAACCCGGTCGGACTTGCCGCGGGTCTCGACAAGGACGGCGCGTGCATCGACGGTCTGGCGGCGCTCGGCTTCGGCTTCATCGAAGTGGGCACGGTTACGCCGCGCGCCCAGCCGGGTAATCCGCGCCCACGCATGTTCCGCCTGCCCGAAGCGAATGCCGTGATCAACCGGATGGGCTTCAACAACGCGGGTGTCGACCAGTTCGTCAAGAACGTGCAGGCCGCGCGCTATCGCGGCATTCTCGGGCTGAACATCGGCAAGAACGCCGACACGCCGATCGAGCGCGCCGCCGAAGACTATCTGTACTGCCTCGAACGCGTTTACCCGTTCGCGAGCTACGTGACGGTCAACATCTCGTCGCCGAATACGAAGAATCTGCGCCAGCTGCAAGGCGCGGGCGAACTCGACGCGCTGCTCGCCGCGCTCAAGGACAAGCAGCAGCGTCTCGCCGACATGCACGGCAAGCTGGTGCCGCTCGCCCTGAAAATCGCACCGGACCTCGACGACGAACAGATCAAGTCGATCGCCGATACGCTGTTGCGCCACAAGTTCGAAGGCGTGATCGCCACCAACACCACGCTGTCGCGCACCGCCGTCACCGGCATGCAATACGGCGACGAAGCCGGCGGTCTGTCGGGCAAGCCCGTGTTCGACGCGTCGAACGACGTGATCCGCAAGCTGCGCGCCGAAGTCGGCGAAACGGTGCCGATCATCGGCGTGGGCGGGATTTTCTCGGGCGAAGATGCGCGCGCCAAGCTCGCGGCAGGCGCTTCGCTGGTGCAGCTCTATACCGGCTTCATCTACCGCGGACCCGCGCTGGTGGCCGAATGCGCGCAGGCGCTGCGCTAAGCCGCCCCAATCCGCCCAAGCCGCGCCCGCAATATAGACATAAACAAACGGTATTTAGGTTTCGATAGTCTGCTTTGTTATGCTTTCGTCTGTTAAAACGCCAGACGAACAAAAAGGAACTCGATGAAATTTGGCTTGCTGAAAAAGATGCTCGTCGCCGGCCTGATCGGCGCGTCGTTCACTGCGCTCACCGCCCACGCGGACGACCTGCTTGACCAGGTTAAACAGCGCGGCACGCTGCGCATCGGCCTGGAAGGCACCTTCCCGCCGTTCAATTCGAAAGCGCCGTCGGGCGAACTGGTCGGCTATGACGTCGACATCGCCAAGGCCGTTGCCGCCAAGCTTGGCGTGAAGCCGGAATTCGTCACGACCGAGTGGAGCGGCATCATCGCCGGTCTGCAGGCAAACAAGTTCGACGTGATCGTCAACCAGGTCGGCATTACGGACGCACGCAAGCAGGCACTCGACTTCTCACCGGCGTACACGTATTCGGCCGCACAACTGATCCAGCGTAAAGACGACACGCGCCAGTTCAAATCGCTCGACGATCTGAAGGGCAAGAAGCTCGGCGTCGGTCTGGGCACGAACTACATGGACATGGCGAAGTCGGTGCCGGGCATCGACGTGAAGACGTATCCGGGCGCACCCGAATACCTGCGCGATCTGGCCTCCGGCCGTCTGGATGCGGCGCTGAACGACCGCCTGATGCTCGCGTATCTGATGAAGAACTCGCAACTGCCGCTGCGCACGGGCGCAACGGTCGGCGCGGGCAACCCGTCGGGCATCCCGTTCAGAAAGGGCAACCCGAAATTCGCCAAGGCGATCGACGACGCGATGACCCAGCTCGAAGCCGACGGCACGTTCTCGAAGATTTCGGACAAATGGTTCGGCATCGACGTCAGCAAGCCGATCAAGTAACGCACGCTGGATGAAACGAAGGGCGGCATCGTCAACGATGCCGCCCTTCGCTTTTGTCTATCATGTGCGCCCATGCGTACTCTGCGCGCCAACCTTACCCACCGCTCATGTCCACCACTTCCCTGCTCGTCCAATCGCTTCCTGTGCTCGCACAGGGCGCCGTCCTGACGGTCAAGTTCGCGGTTCTGTCGATGATCTTCGGCCTGATTGCCGGCGCCGTGCTCGCGGTGATGGGCGTCAGCCACAACCGCGCGCTGAACTGGATCGCGCGTGTGTATGTCAGCGTGTTCCGCGGTACGCCGCTGCTGGTACAGATCTTCGTGATCTATTACGGCTTGCCGAGTCTCGGTATTTCGCTCGACCCCACGCCCGCGGGCGTGATTGCGTTGTCGGCGAACGTGGCGGCGTATCTGTCGGAGAGCATGCGCGGCGCGATTCTCGGCATTCCCAACGGCCAATGGCTGGCCGCCTATAGCCTCGGGCTCTCGCGCCGCCAGACGCTGCGCTACGTGATCGCGCCGCAGGCCTTGCGCATCGCCGTGCCGAGTCTGTCGAACAGTTTGATCAGCCTGATCAAGGATACGTCGCTGGTGTCGGTGATTACCGTGACCGAGTTGCTGCGCAGCGCGCAGGAGATCATCGCGTCGACTTATCAGCCGCTGCCGCTGTACCTCGCGGCCGCCGCGGTCTACTGGGTGCTGTGCCAGGTGCTCGAGTGGGTGCAGCACTGGTACGAAAAGCGCCTGGCGCTGCCGTCACGTCACTGAAGTGAACTGGACCCAGCTGAACCCGTAACGCCGCCGCGCGGCCTACCGGCTGGCGGCTAGCGACGCCGCATCCAGCGGTGCGCCGAAGCGCTCGAAGCGCGGTTTGTAGTAGTGGTCCGGGTCGAGCGAATACGCGACATGACGCGTGCGGCCCATCAGTTCCTTGCGCGGAAAGAAGCCAAAGTAACGCGAGTCGGCGCTGTTGTCGCGATTGTCGCCGAGCATCAGATACTCGCCTTGCGGCACGACCACCGGGCCGAACGAATTGCGCGGACTCGGCGCGTCAGGCGCGAGCCGCACCGTGTGCGTCACGCCGTCGAAGCGTTCGGTCAGATAGTCGCCGGGAGATGTCGCATCGCCCGGCAGCGGCTTGAGTTTGAGCGGCTGATAATCAGCCCGCACACCGTTCACGTACAACACGTTGTCGCGCATCGCGACGCTGTCGCCGGGCAAGCCGATCAGACGCTTGACGATCAACTCATGCGCAGCCGAAGAATCGATCGTGACGATGTCGCCGCGCTGCGGATCGTGCAGATGCGCGATCGTGATGTGCGTGAGCGGCACGCGCAGATCGTAGGCCATCTTGTCGACGAAAATCCGGTCGCCTTCGCGAATCGTCGGCAACATCGAGCCGCTCGGCACGACGTTCCAGTCGGCCACGGCGCTGCGAAACAGCACCATCAGGAATAGAAAGGCGACGAGGCTCTTGTTGTCGCGCCACAGTTTTCCAAGCATGCGCATCGCAGGCGGCTCCAGTGGAAGGTGATCGAAAGCTGTGGGTACGCGGCCCTTTTTTGTCGAGTCCACGTGCCCGCGCAAATCGTACCACCGCCGCGGAAAGCAACGCAGCGACGGACTCTCACTCCCCGGCGAACTTGAGCCCCAACGCGGCGCGCGCCGCATCGGCCATTTCGATCATCTGCAGCGACTTGCTGTGCGGCATCAGCGGGCTCTCAATCTGCCCCGCCCGAATCAGTTCGCAGAAATGCGCGGTCTCGTAGTTCAGACCGCCGCCTTCGAACGGCTCGTCGAGCTCGACCACACGACCGTCGCCGTAGCGGATCGTCGCACGCGACGGATTCCACCAGGGTTCATGAATCGTGACATGGCCGCTCGTGGCCATCAGCAACGCGTCGCCCTTGCCGTGCAGATCGAGTCCGCAGAACAACTGGGAGATACCGCGTTCATGCTGGCTGTTCAGGCTCGCGAACATATCGACGCCGGTCGAGCCGAGCCGCCCGAGCGTCTGCACCTCACGCGGGGCACCGAGCCAGTCGACCGCGAGAAACATCTCGTAGACGCCGATATCGAGCAGCGCGCCGCCCGCATGCTCGAACGACAGCGACGGATGATCGTCCGGCACGCCCGGCACCGAACAGCCGGCGCGCACGAGACCCACCTCGCCGATCGGTTCGACATCCAGATGCGCGCGCAACTTTCTGTAGAGCGGATAAAACGGCGGCTTCATGGCTTCCATGAAAAGCCGTTGCTCGGCGCGCGCGACCTCGAGCACACGCTCGAGTTGCGGCTTGTTGATGGTGGCGGGTTTTTCGCACAGCACGTGCAGACCGGCTTTAAGCGCGGCGATCGCGTAATCGGCGTGACTGTCCTGGACGGTGGCGATATAAAGCGCGTCGATACCGCTCGCGAGCAGCGCGTCGAAACTCGCGCACACGTCGCCGCCGAATTCCGCGGCGAAGGCCATGGCCGGTTCGGCGCGGCGTGACCACAGCGCGCTCAGCGACGCCTGCGGCACATGAGTGAGCCCTTGAGCGAAGCGACGGGCAATGCGGCCCGTCCCGACGATCCCCCAGCGAATCGTGCCGCCCGCGGGGGTTTCCTGCGTTGCAATTGTCATCGTTCCTTCGAGTCCGTGCAGTTCAGAACAGGCGCTATTGTGACGCAAGCCACGCGCGCATGCGCGGGCATGCTGTCGCGCCGTTCGTTATGCAAGGTCCCCTCGCAGGAAGGCACCTCCGTCGCCGCCGTAGCGGCCGTGCTCAGCGCACCGGGGGTTCCGACGTAAAGCTGCTGCCGATCTCTTCCGCGGTGTAGTCGATCATCGCCAACGAGGCGATTTCGGCTTCCTTCGGATCGCGCCGTTCGATCGCTTCGACCACACGCTGATGCGTGCTCACGGCCTTCTCCCACATCCCGTCCTTCTGATTGACGATCGGGTTGACGGTCGACAGCGCGCCGCGAATGATGGCCGCCATCTGCTTGAAGAACTGATTGCCGCTCGCCACCACGATGCGCGCATGGAACAGCTCGTCGGCGGCCTGATAGCCGGACTCGCCCGGCCGGATCGCGCGGAACGCGTCGAAGGCCTCGCGAATCGCCGCGATGTCGGCCGCACTACCCCGCGCGGCCGCCTGCGCCGAGGCGCGCGGTTCGATCAGGATGCGGAACTCGATCACGTCGCGCAAAAACAGCGGATCGGGCTTCGCGCGAAAACGCCAGTTCACGACGTCCTCGTCGATCATTCGCCAATCGCTCATCGGCCGGATGCGCGTGCCGATCTTAGGCCGCACGTCCAGCATGTCGCGCGCGAGCAGCATCGACAGCGCCTCGCGCATGACGGTGCGGCTGACGTCGAACTCCTTGGACAGCACATCCTGCGGTGGCAGGATGGCGCCATACTTCTCTTCCACGATGCCGGTCACGAGTCCATCCATGACCTTGCTGACCAGCGATCGATCCTTGTTTGCCTGTTCCATTTTGATACTCTCCCCGAAGCGGTGTTTGCCCCCGCGTAGCCTGTTGATCAAGCAGCCCTCATGTGTCGTTTTATGTAGGTGTAATTGTTCTTTTACGATACGTTGCTAGCTTCGAAACGGTTGCGCCAGTTGGGAAACGTCCTGAGAGGGTTATCCCTCTGAAGAATTGTTTCGTTCATGTAACGCCGCATGTTTTGACGGGCCAAAAGCTTGCGTATCAAGCGTGCCTGCGTTGCAAAATTTGCATAGTGCGAAGACGCACGTAGTGAATCGATTTGTCTGATCCGCAACACGAGGTGGGGAATGGGCCGGCGGCCAACCGGCGCGCCAGCCGACTTCTGTGGGTTACTAGCTGGAAATGCCCGGGCCTGCTTTGCCGGTCTCCTGGCCGCGGCCATACTGATCATCGAAACGCACGATGTCGTCCTCGCCGAGATAGCCGCCTGATTGCACCTCGATGATTTCCAGCGGCGTCTTGCCCGGATTCTCGAGCCGGTGCGTGACGCCGAGCGGAATATAGGTCGATTGATTCTCCGACAGCAGAAAGGATTCCTCGCCGCGCGTGACACGCGCCGTGCCGCGCACCACCACCCAGTGCTCGGCGCGATGAAAGTGCATCTGCAATGAGAGCCGGCCACCCGGTTGCACCACAATGCGCTTCACCTGAAAGCGTTCGCCGCGGTCGATCGAATCATAAAAGCCCCAGGGCCGCTGGACCTTGCGGTGCTCATGGACTTCCGCACCATGCTCCGCTTTCAGACGGCCGACAATTGCGCGCACCTCCTGCACGCGTTCCTTTGCGGCGACCAGCACCGCATCGGCCGTTTCAACCACCACGACGCCTGTCACGCCAACGCATGCGACCAGTCGGCCGTCCGAATGCGCAAAGCTGTCGGTCGAGCCTTCGAACACCACCCGGCCGCGGCCGACGTTGCCATCGGAGTCCTTCTCGGACAACTGCCAGACCGCATCCCATGCACCGACGTCGGACCAGCCGGCGACCAGGGGCACGACTACACCGGTCAGCCGCATGTCAGAACCAAGATGCTCCATCACTGCGTAATCGATCGAATCGGAGGGACATGCATCGAAAGCAGCGCGATCAAGATGAAGTGCGCCGGCGCCGTCAAGCGACGCCCGCGCAAACGACTCCGCACATGTCGAGGCGATCAAGGGACAGCAACGCGCGATCGCAGCTAGCCACACCGAAGCACGCACAATGAAAATGCCGCTGTTCCACCAGTACTCGCCGCTGGCGACATATCGCTCGGCCAGTTCTCGATCCGGTTTCTCGACGAAGCCATCGATCGCACGCGCCCCCTGCCGCCCGACCGGCACACCGGTGCGGATGTAGCCGTAGCCCCTTTCCGGCCGCTCGGGCGGCACGCCGAGTGTCACAATCGCGCCCTGCGCGGCATGAAACACAGCCTGCGCGAGAGCAGCGACGAACGCGGCGTTATCAGCAATCATGTGGTCGGCCGGCATCACGATGAGCACGGGGTCCGGGCCGTCCGGCATATCGGCTTGCGCGGCGAGCGCGGCGAGCGCGGCGAGCGTCAGCGCGGGCGCGGTATTACGCGGCGAAGGTTCAAGCAGGAGGCGAGGCCCACCGTCGCACCGCTCGAGCCGTTCGACGGTCGCGAGGCGCAGTTCGGCGCCGCACACGACAATGGGCGCCGCCCGCTCGAAACGCGGTGCAGCGTGCGTGTTGGGCTCCCGCGCAAACAGACGGTCTAGCCGATGCACTGTCGATTCGAGCAGCGACTCGTCACCGAACAGGCTGATCAGTTGTTTGGGGCTTTGCTCGCGCGACAGCGGCCATAGCCGCGTGCCCGAGCCACCCGCGAGAATCACCGGCTGGACGGTGCAATACGCCAGCGCCTCGTGTGCCAGCGCCTGCTGCGTGACCGGCAATGCAAAATCGTTCATTCAAATCTCTCCCAATGCAGAAGACTCCGGGCCCCTCGCAACGAGGATTGAACCCGGCACAGCAAGCATTACATGTTGATTGGAGCATGCATCAGCGGCCTATATCTGTTCGCACCCCAACACTGCCACGCTGGCGTGCCAAGCGTTCATCGACTGGAACGCCCTGAAGGATTTTTGACGCAACTTTCACTCATCCATGGATTACGCTCAGACATTGAAATTAATCAATATTCCTAACTGACTGAACAGGCCGTGAACGGGTGGTATCCAGACGGCACGCCGGATGCGAGCCAACCCAGCGAAGTTACAGTTTCTCGAACGTACAAACGTCCGGCAATATGCCACGCTGGCGCCGCCCGCAGGCCAGCGGCGCACGATCGCTACGCGCCCTGCATGTCAAACCGACGGATAGCACTCCGTAGTCGAGGAACGGCCCTTCTACCTTGCGAAAGCCGAACTGTTCGTAGAAGGCACACAGGCTGACTGGTGCATTCACTCGTACAACGGTTCCCGGCCAGCGCTCCGCCGTCGCCCGTAGAACCCGCTCGATCAACACCTCAGCCGTGCCGTCGCCGCGCCTCGCCGGACTTGTCAGCACCTTATCAAGCACCACCTGCGGGTACTCTGTATCGCCAGGCCGGACCCGTGCGTATGCAATGATGGGCATCGGGCGAGATATATCTTCGGCCGCAAAAATATGGAGTGCGCATTCGTCGCGCCCATCGGCATCGAGACACAAATGTGACTGTTCGATAACGAATACCGCGCTACGTGCACGCATGATCAGATACAACTCACGTACCGTGCACTGTTCGAATTCGAGCGTTTTCCAGTTGATCACGATTTCCCCAGCGATTCGACAGAAGCTGGCCGTTGCCATGCACGCAAGGTACGCCGGCCAACCTGTCAAACTCGGTGCGCAAGCGCACCGTCGCGAGCGCAACGTGAGCTCGTATGCCAGAGCAACAGAGTTGATCAAGGTTGCATCGGCAACCCGCACGATCGGCCTCACGCCGCGCAGTAAACAGTGCATCAGCGCCACCGACTGTCTCAGACAGTTCTTCGACTTGACCTACGCATGCTGCTTCGGCCCGCGCACGCATGGCGTCACAATTGCGACACTTCGCGATCCAGCCAACGCACGGACCTGGTCGCAAGCGTTCCGTCTGCAGAATCAAGGCCCTATTGAACGCCACCACACCCGCCTCACGGCGACGCTCGGAGCGACCGCTGGCGGCTGGCGGCTGGCAACTAATCGCCGAAGCAACGCGCGTTATGTGTCCGGGAACGATCCCACGGGCGCCGTTTAAAGCGGACGATACAGAAGCCGCACCCGAACGCGAGGTGGGCGGAATCAATACTGACGCACCGTTTTTCCACCGCTGACGCTATCCGCTGGACCGCCCAACTGGCCCGGAACGCGCATAAAACCTCGCTCTATACGTTTCTTTCCGGCCACCCCGAAAAGGTTGCGTCGACATCGAATAGCTCGCCAAAAATCGCTTCCGTGCGTCAGCCCACTCAACCCGTGGAACACATCTGAATCATTTCTGAACCATCCTGGACGACCGGGCTTGATGCCCGTCCAGCTAGCGTCCAGGCGTTGATTCGCGCCGCGCCGCCACCTGTCTGACACGTGCTATCCCAATCCGATCAATGACTTGGGCCAGGAAAATACCTCCGGCGAGGAACCGGGCAGGCGGGGGCCTGGTGCAGAACTGAAACAAAAACGCATATTTTGCAGCGCGACACGTCATTGTTTGCTTCGCTGCGCCGCACCAGTGCTCGATTCCGACCTCACTGGCACAATCCTCGCTAAATGAGAAGCGCAACACGAGCGCCAGCGTACACAACCCAAAACAACGTCGGCGCACAAAGGCCATACGGGGCCCGCACTGCGTATCCATAGCCGCTCGCCAGGCGGCAGCACGACACGGACGCAGCGACGGGTAGAAAATCAGGGGGCTGCCTCACGCGGCTCCGCGCGAGGACCAATCATGCTCACACTTCAATCCGATCTGCACGGCAATCATTTGCTTGGCGCACTGCCCTCCTACGAGTGGCAAGCAATGGCCCCTCATCTCGAACTCGTTCATCTGCGCACTGAGCAACTCCTGTGCGACTCCGGGCAACGTATCCATCACGTCTATTTTCCGACCACCGCGATCATCTCGATGTTGTCGACAATGGAAGACGGTAGCTCGGTCGAAATTGCTGCGGTTGGACGAGAAGGTATGACAGGCGTTCCGGTATTGACGGGTGGCGAAACCATGCCTAACCGCGTGCAGGTGCAAAGTGCCGGTTTCGCTTACCGTATGACAGCGCAAGCGCTCCGCCAGCATTTCACACGCTCCGACCTGGTGCGCCGTCTGATGATGCTCTACATGCATGCGCTGTTGACCCAGGTGGCACAGACAGCCGCGTGCAATCGCCATCATTCGCTGAACAAGCAGTTGTGCCGCTGGCTGCTGATCGAGATCGATCGCGTCGCCTCAAACGAGTTGACCGTCACGCAGCAATTGATCGCGGATATGCTTGGCGTACGCCGTGAGGGCATCACCGAAGCAGCGGGCAAGCTGCATGACGAAGGCCTGATTCATCACAGCCGCGGCCATATCAAAGTGCTCGACCGCAAGGCGCTGGAATCGCGCGCATGCGAATGTTATGGGCTCGTGAAGCGCGAGTTCGACCGGCTGCTGCCGCGCCTGCAACAAGCCGAGACGGCGAGCTAGGCGGTAAAGTTCGTCTTTCGTCAGGCGCCGCAGCGAAGCCGACATCATGCCTGTCGAATATTGACTTCAATATCCTTGCTTCGCAGGGGGACGCCCCTGTCCCCGGACGCAGCCATCAGGCGAGTACCCGTTGCAGGAATGAACGTGTGACTGCCTACTGGCCGCGTTCATAGGGTTCGCGCTAGCGTTCCACCAGGGATCTCGGCCATTGTTGGCCGATTTCCACGACCGCAGCGAGTCCAGCCCGCGAACCTGTAGCGTCCTGTTTCGGGTAGCCGGGAGCGTCCGTTGCCGCCATCGCAGGCAGCGCAGTTTGCGTCGTATTCACCCGTCCAAATCCTGCAACACCCCTTTGACCTCCGTTAGCCGGAAGTACGCGGTCCAGCCCCGTAGCACCGGATTCAGCGTTGCGATCGCGTCGCCGCGCCTCACGGCAGCGGTCACGACCTCGGAATCTGAATTTTCCGCCTCACCTGTTTTATTAAATTCACACCACCCCTTCCGATAACCAAACGCACAAACGACAACATCCACCCCTTGCTCGGAATTCTTATCTCCCTCAATATTATTCTTCCGACGATATTAAGCCTTAAGACAATACTCAGGTTCTTGTAAATCAGAACATTAAACACCAATGAAGAAACATGCCCATTTGACATAAATTTATTATATTTTTCAAAAAACGCCAGACTTGGCTCACAATTAGTCGCTCCCGATATTCTATTCGCACCCCCACTCAAAGAATACTCCACCAGAGGATCGTGCAAATATATGAATACGCAGCCAGCCATTTCAGCGTTAATGGCAAAATCCCAATCTTGATGACGACGCAAAGATGCATCGAAGCTAATTAACGGATATTGATGACGCCACATCATGATAGAAGAAGTTTGAATATACCCTCCCTCCAATAAAATGAAATCAAGCATCGATTGACCATGATATGGAGACCGGTTGCCCACCGTGCGCCGGTTTCCGTCGGTTAGCATCACGTTACTGAACAACACCTTCGCTTCATTCTCGGGAGGCTTGGGGCCGAACGCCGCGATGCATCGTTCAAGCTTGTTCGGAAGCCATCGGTCATCCGCGTCTACAAAAGCAATCAGATCACCGGTAGCTTCCTCAATGCCTCTGTTTCGACACCACGCCGCCCCACGATTCACGGTCTCGCGAATCAAACGCAATGCAATCTCATCTCCACAATGACTCGGCAACTCGAACTGCAACCCCGATGCATCATCTATAACAATAATTTCTCGCGGAACAACTGTCTGGCTAGATATTGATTCTATAGCCACCCAAAGCAAATCAGGGCTATTGTAGTGCGGAATTATCACACTAACACCATAGACATCATCACAATCACGCCCCATCCCACACCTCGAATCTAAATTTCGAAAAAATCCTCACACAAATAAAAAATATCCGGTTTCACCTGGCAGGCAGATTAATTACACTTGCCATTCCAATATTTTACGAATTACAAAATAAATACTGTCAAATCGCTTTCCAGTACTGAGTTTCGACCCCGTTCTTCTCGAACAACATGGTGCTGACATAGTTCAATGCCGGATTAAGCCCTCGTGTGCGAGTGCATCGACCAGCTCATCATCTGCCTGCTGAACAGGTCGATGGCGACGACCAGGTACGTCAAGAATGAAGTGCTCTTAGGGAAAGCCAGCGTTCGGTCGCCGCCACGCAGGTGATGTAGCCCGTCTATCGCGATGAAGTTGCGCGCCAGCAGATTCGGCGCGACCGGCAAGCCATGATTCGAGTTCGTTGTCGCAACGTACTTGCGCTCGTTCGAGCGACGCAAGCCGTGCAGCGCCGTCGCGGCAACTGGCGGCGCGATACGCTGTGACGAATCGTAAAACGGTCTCCCCGCAACGTTCCGTGGGTTGCCCAACAATCCCGCGTAAATTGCGATCGACGGGTCGCGGTTGAAGACTGATCAACATCAGGGGGCACGCCGCCCGCTGATGTTGATCCTGTAGAATCAGGAAGCCCCAGCGCCAGTCGAATCCAGGCTCTCAATGTCCTCTTCTCTCCTTACACCGCCCTCTGCGCAAGAAGTGCATGTCTGGCAGTGGGATCTCGATGTCTGCAGTGGTGATGTTGACCAGTACTGGGAAATGCTATCGGCGCAAGAGCGCGAGCGCGCCGACAAATTCCGCTTCGAACGGCATCGCCGTCGCTTCGTGGCAGGACGCGGCGAACTCAGGCGGCTCCTCAGCCGCTATCTCGGGCTATCACCGCGGGAGATCGCCCTAGCTTATGGTTCGGACGGCAAACCTTTCTGCACGAGCCAGCCTCCTGGGTGGAGGATCTGCTTCAACCTCAGTCACAGCGAGAACGCAGCAGCTCTCGCAATCTCGAGCGGTTTCGAGGTCGGCATCGACGTAGAACAACTCCGCCCAATCGAGGAGAGTATGCCGCTCGACGTATTCTCCACCCGGGAGCGCGCGGAGTTCACCGCGTTGCCCGATACAGAACGGCAAAATGTCTTCTTTGAAAGCTGGGCGCGCAAAGAGGCCTGCTTGAAAGCTCTCGGCACCGGCTTTATCCTGCCACCGGCCCATTTCGAGTTCGATCTTTCCATCCGTGGCGACACGACGCCTCGCTTCGTCGGCGGCGAGGCGGAGGAAGCGACGCATTGGCGCATTTGCACCCTGTCATCCAGTCCGACTTGCGCAGGAGCGGTAGCGGCCCGACGCACGGACTGGTCGATTGTCGAAATGAATTGACGGACGGCATCTTCGTCAGAGAAACGGCCCGCCCTGCGAAGGCGCCTCAATAACCTGCACTGGCGCGCATAGTTAGAGCCGTATACGCCACAGCGCGCCACGACGCATCTACTTGCGCCATATCGAGCGGCTTAGCTCCATTCTTCTTCCGAAACGTGACGCGAATATCGCGTGCGGTCTGTCTTCCCGCCACATTCCAGGTTTAAGCGAAAGTGCCCGACACGCTCTGGGCGCGCGAACTCTTCGGGGCGATGTGTTGTTGCATCGTCCGTGTGTGCGACGGCGTACGGATAGGCAAGCCGCGGAAGATTAACTTCCACTTACAGCAAATTTCGCGTTTTGAGACGCGGATCTGGCACGGATGGCCTCGTGCTGCTTGCGCCTCCTGTGACTGGCCGCCGCTAAGTACGCTCGCTGCGCGCTTAACGCCAGGCGTAGCTCAGTACAAGGCCTTCACCTAAATTATTGGAGATCGGCAAATGTCACACAGAGATGGATATTTAGGCGACTTGCCGAGCGGGCCGGATCATGTACCTGGTGTGGCAGAGCGCTTCGATGCCGGATGTGCGGCGTTTGGCAATCATCTTGCTGCGATCGACGCGACGGGTGAAGAAAGTTATGCCGCGCTCGGCGAACGTTCGGCCCGTCTTGCTACCGTCCTGTACCGTATGGGACTGGAGCGAGGCGACCGCTGCGCCATCATGGTTCCGCGCAGTCGGGACACGCTGGCTTTGATCCTGGCGATCCTGCGTCTGGGAGCCGTCTATGTGCCGCTGGATCCGGCCTATCCCCGGGCGCAGCTCGATTTCATCGTTGCCGATTGCTTGCCCAAGCTCATCGTCGCAGAAGAGGCTGCTCTCGCCAGCGTTGGCGACCTGAATGGGGCGTTGGTCGATCTGGCGGATCTCGTGGCATCGTCGGAGGCTGCCGATCCCGCTGTGCTCCAGGCTTCCGGTGGCAACGACCCTGCCTACATCATGTACACCTCCGGCTCGACCGGCAAACCCAAGGGCGTGATCGTGCCGCACCGCGCGATTCTGCGCCTGGTGCATGGCCAAACCTTCGCTGACCTGTCGTCGCAGACGCGGTTCCTCAACCTCGCACCGCTCGCGTTCGATGCAAGTACGCTGGAGATCTGGGGGCCGCTACTGAACGGTGGCTGTGCCGCTATCATCAACGAGGTTCAACCCTCGCTTGACACCGTCGCCTCCGAGATTGCGCGACTCGGCGTGACGAGCGCCTGGTTCACGGCCGGCCTCTTCAACGCGCTCGCCGACTATCGGCTGGAAGCCTTTCTTCCGCTCAAGGAGGTGCTGACTGGCGGGGATGTGCTGTCGCCCGTCCACGTACGCAAAGTCATGGAGGCCCATCCCGGGCTGCAGATCGTCAACGGCTATGGTCCGACCGAGAACACGACCTTTTCCTGCTGCTACCGCATTCCGCGCGGCGGCGAGGCCCTGGCAAATGGCGACGCCATTCCCATCGGCGACGCCATCGCGGGCACGCTCGTCTACATTCTGGACGACAAGTTTGTTCCAGTCGGCGAGGGAGAAGTGGGTGAGCTCGTCGTGGGCGGTGAAGGCGTTGCGCTCGGCTACCTCAACCGTCCCGAACTGACGGCGGAGAAGTTCGTCGACGACGTCTTCACCCCCGGCGCCAAGCTCTACCGCACCGGTGACCTGGTCCGCCGTCGCCCGGACGGAGCCATTGATTTCCTGGGTCGCAACGATCGGCAAATCAAGATCGCCGGCAAACGCATCGAACTCGATGAAATCGAACATGCCCTGCGTGCGGCTCCCGGCGCAGCCGATGCGGTCGCGGTAGCGTTCGAGAGCCGCAGGGGAAAGTCCATCGCCGGCTTCGTAAAGGCCGATGTGGCGACCGCCGCTGTCTTGCTGGACGGAATACGCGCTTATCTCAAGGCTACTTTGCCCGACTACATGATGCCGGCGGAGTTGCGAATCCTACCGGCCTTTCCTCTGACACCGAATGGCAAGGTCGACCGCAAAGCCCTGCTTGCGGGGCTCGATACACCTGCCGCGGCATCGGCCGCACCCGAGCCGATGGACGACCCTATCGCCGCAAAGCTGGCGGCTGTGTTCGAGGGGCTCCTCGGCAACCCTGTCGATCGCCGGTCGAATTTCTTTGATCTTGGATTGCGCTCGCTAGATCTGATGAAGGCGCACGCCATCATCATGCGCGACGTGGCGGCCAAGGTTGCGCTGGTAGATCTGTTTCGCCATCCTAATGTCGAGGCGCTGGCCACGCATCTGCGTGCCACGCTCGGGGTGGTGAAGGATGAGGCAATCCGGCTGCGCCGGGACACGCAAGGCGGGGCCGTTGCAGTCATCGGCATGTCCGGACGGTTTCCAGGTGCGCGCAATGTCTCCGAGCTTTGGGCCAACATCCTCGCGGGACGCGACTGCATTACGCATTTCGACGTGACGGAACTGGAAGACAGCTTCGACGAGAGCGCTCGCCGCGAAGAACGTTATGTCAAGGCGAAGCCGATACTCTCTGACGTCGACCGCTTCGATGCCGGTTTTTTTGGGATGCTAGCGCGCGAAGCGGCACTGACCGACCCACAGCAGCGCCTTTTCCTCCAGATCGCCTGGGAGGCGTTCGAAGACGCCGGATATGATCCGGCGACGATCGCCGGCGCCGTCGGGGTATTCGCCGGCACCTCGATGAATACCTACTTCCTCAAGCATGTCCTGTCCGATCGTGGCGTCATCGACGAGTTCACGAGCCAGTTTCAGATCGGCGAGTATCAAAAGCTGGTGGGGGCCGGTGATTTCGTCGCTACCCGCACCGCCTACAAGCTCGGCCTCACGGGGCCGGCCATATCGGTACAGACGGCATGCTCTACCTCGATGACCGCGATTGGCCTGGCCGTAGAGAACCTGCGATCGGGACGCTGTGACATGGCGCTGGCCGGCGGTGTGTCGGTCACCTTCCCGCAGAAGCGCGGCTACTTCTATGAGGAAGGCGGAATGGGTGCGCCCGATGGGGTTTGCCGCCCGTTTGATGCCGGGGCCAGCGGCACGGTGTTCGGTAGCGGCGCCGGTGTTGTCTTGCTGAAACGTCTTGAGGACGCCATCGCCGACGAGGATCCGATCTATGCCGTGATCCGTGGTGTTGGCATCAACAACGACGGTTCCGACAAGGTCGGCTTCACCGCTCCCAGCGTCGATGCGCAGGCTCGCGCCATTGCCATCGCGCACGCCGAGGCCGGCATCGATCCCGCCTCCATTGGCTATGTCGAAGCCCATGGTACGGCGACGCCGCTTGGAGACCCCATTGAATTCGCAGGCCTGGTGCAGGCATTCCGCCTGGGCGGCGTCGAGGGCGGTCAATTCTGTGCCCTCGGCTCGGCGAAGGCCAATGTCGGACACCTTGATGCGGCTGCCGGCGTGACGGGTTTCATCGCGGCGGCGCTCGCCTTGCGCGACCGTGTCTTGCCGCCGCTCCTGCATTTCCGTTCGCCCAATCCGGCCATCGACTCGGCTAACAGCCCCTTCTTTTTCAACGCGGCTGCGAGTCCCTGGGCCGATGGCCCGGCACCGCGTCGCGCTGGCGTGAGTTCCTTCGGCGTCGGCGGTACGAACGTCCATGTGGTGTTGGAGGAAGCGCCCTGCCGCGCCAACGCCGCCTGTGAGTCGCAAGAAGCGCCGCAAGAGGGACTGCAGATATTGCCGCTCTCGGCGAGGAGCGCGGCAGCGCTCGAACGCACCAAGGCCCATCTCGCCAGCCATCTGGCAGCCCATTCCGGTCTCTCGCTCGCCGACGTGGCCACGACGCTGCAAACGGGCCGCCGCTCCTTCACCCACCGCGCCGTGGTCATCGCCGAGAGTCTCGATCAGGCTCAGGCGAAGCTCCAAAAGGGGGCCATCGAAGCCCAGGCCCCTCAGGCCGCGCCCGCGGTGGTCTTTATGTTTCCCGGCCAGGGCGCCCAGTATCCGGGCATGGGCGAAGCGCTCTATCGCACCGAGCCGGTGTATCGCCAGTGGATCGATAAGGGCGCCGAAGCGCTGGCTCCGCATGTCGGACTCGATATCCGGACCCTGCTGTTCAGCGATACCCCGGAAGGCGACGACACGCCGCACCCCATCCGTTCGACGATCTACGCGCAGCCGGCCCTGTTCCTGGTCGAATATGCGCTGGCGCAACTGTGGATCTCACGCGGCATCAAGCCGACGGCGATGATCGGCCACAGCGTCGGCGAACTGGTCGCAGCCTGCGTGGCCGAGGCGATCGCTTTCGAGGATGCGCTGTACCTGATCGCCCGGCGTGGCGCGCTCATGCAGTCGGCCGAACCGGGCGCGATGCTGGTCGTGCGTCTGTCGGAGGCCGATCTCGTGCCCATCCTGCCCGACGATGTCGACCTCGCCGCAGTCAATGCGCCGTCGCTCAGCGTAGTGGCGGGCCCCTTCGCTGCCATCGAGGCTTTCGAGGCCACGCTGAAGGCAAGCGATATCGAGCATCGACGTCTGCATACCTCGCATGCCTTCCACTCGCGCATGATGTCCGGCGTCGTTGAAGATCTTGCCAGGCTTGCGGACACCCTTTCTTTCGCCAGGCCGAAGATCCCGTACGTGTCCACCGTGACCGGCGAGTGGGCGGCGATGGATCAGCCGGTGCCCGGACGTTACTGGGCCAGTCATTGCCGCAACGTGGTGCGCTTCAGTGACGCGCTGGCCACGGTGACAGCGCAGGACAAGCCCCTACTCCTCGAAATCGGCCCTGGCCGGACGCTGTCGACGTTTGCCATGCAGGGATTGCCCAAGGACCGATATGTGGGCGCGATTGCCTCCCTGCCTGATTTCGCAATGCGCGACCGGGAACTTTCCGTCCTGGCCGAAGCGACCGGGCGGTTGTGGCTGAACGGTGTTACGCCGAACTGGAAAACCGTCCAGGCCGAAGCCGCCCACCGTGTTTCGCTACCGACCTATCCGTTCGAACCGGAACGGCATTGGATTGACGCACCTGCAACTGCCTCTTCAAGCCACCTGACAACGGCCACGGCGGCGATTGCCGCTCCAGTCTCGTCCGACGCCATAACCCACATTGCCCAGACCGCCATGACCCAAGCCGTCCAAATCGACCGCAAACCGCGTCTCATTGCCGAACTGGCGTCACTTCTCGCCGAGATGTCCGGCGAAGCGCCGGATACGTCCAATCCGGACGTGACCTTCTGGGATCTCGGTTACGACTCTCTGTTCATGGGACAAGTCTCCCGGCAGCTTCGCCGCCGCTACGACGTCACGATCAGCTTCCGGCAGATCATGAGCGACTACCCGACGCTGCCCGCCCTGGCGCAGTTCCTCGATGGCGCGTTGCCGCCTGATCCGGAACCGCAAATCGCGCCTGCCGCGGCCGAGGCTTCGCCAGTTGCCGTTGCCGCATCAGCCGCTCCCATCGCGGCTGCGCCGGTCGCCGTCGCGGGACAGGCCGCTCCCATCATGGCCGCTGCCCCGGCCACGGGTGACATCCAATCGGTATTCCGCGACCAGCTCGCTGCGATGCAGTCCCTGATGTCGCGTCAGCTCGAGGTGCTGCAAGGCGCGCCGCTGGCGGTCCAGCAGCCTGCAGCGGCAATCCAGGCCCCCGCTCCGAGCGCCGCGCTCGCGTCGACCGCGTCGGCCGCACTGGCCGCACCGGCCGCGGCTTCCGCGCAGCCCACCGGCCCCGAGATCAAGTTCGAGGAGAACCGGCCGACGCGCTTTAACGCGTACAAGCCTGGCGCTACGAGCTCGGCGCAGATCACCGATGCCCAGACGGCGTTCATCGCCGATCTGTCGGCTCGCTACTCGGCGAGGACTGCCACCTCCAAATCTCGTACGCAATCCTACCGTTCTGTGCTTGCCGATCCGCGTACCGCCAGCGGCTTCCGCGAGGAATGGAAGGAGCTTGTCTATCCCATCGTCGCCCAGCGCTCCAAGGGCTCGAAGATCTGGGATGTCGACGGCAATGAATATATCGATGTAGTCAACGGCTACGGTCAGACCGCGTTTGGCCATACGCCGGATTTCGTAGTGGAGGCAGTCAACGCGCAGATGGCGGAAGGCTTTGCCATCGGGCCGCAGTCCCCGCTTGCGGGCGAGGTCGCCCAAATGTTTGCCGAAATGACGGGGCATGAGCGCGTCACCTTCTGCAATACCGGTTCGGAAGCCGTGATGGCAGCGATGCGTCTCGCGCGCACCGTGACAGGCAAGGAGAAGGTCGTCTGCTTCGACGGCGACTACCACGGCCAGTTCGACGAAGTCCTCGTCAAGCCCGGCAGCGAGGCGGGCGTCCCGCGTGCTTTCCCGCTCGCGCCCGGCATCCCGCAGAGCTCCGTGGGCAACATGGTCGTGCTGCCCTACGCCAGGTCCGAAAGCCTCGAGTGGATCAAAGCCAATATCGACGATATCGCCGCTGTCCTGATCGAGCCTGTGCAGTCGCGCCATCCGAATCTGCGACCGAAGGAATTCGTGCAGCAATTGCGCGAAGTCACCGCGGCCAACGAATCCGCCCTTATCGTCGACGAGGTCGTGACGGGCTTTCGCGTCCATCCGGCCGGCATGCAAGGCTATTGGGGTATCAAGGGCGACATGGCGACCTACGGCAAGGTGGTCGGCGGCGGCCTGCCCGTCGGCGTGCTCGCCGGCACCGCCCAGTTCATGGATGCGCTCGACGGCGGCCAATGGCAATTCGGCGACGCCTCGGTTCCCGAAGTCCCGCCGACCTTCTTCGCCGGCACTTTCGTGCGCCATCCCGTAGTGTTGGCCGCGATGAAAGCCGTCCTCCTGCACCTCAAGGAGGCCGGCCCGGCGCTGCAGGAATCGCTTGGCGCCCGTATGAACGGCCTCGTCCAACGCATCAATGCCCACCTGGAGAAAGTCGGCATCGCCACGCGGGCGGAATCCTTCTCGAGCTGGTTCTATATCAGTTTTGCAGGCGAAGACCGCCTGGGCAGTCTGTTCTATGCCTATATGCGCTACCTCGGCGTCCACATCATGGAAGGCTTCCCATGCTTCCTGACGACCAGCCATTCGGATGACGACATCCGCAAGATCGGCGATGCCTTCGTCGAAAGTATTTCCGCACTCCAAAGCGTAGGTATTCTCGGCGGCACGAAGGACGCCCTCGCTTTGACATCGCCGGCCGGACATCAGCCACTCGTGGAGTCTCCGCTCACCGAGCCTCAGAAAGAAATCTGGATGTCGGCTCAACTGGGCAATGAAGCATCGCTCGCGTTCAATGAGTCCTTCACCCTCGAGCTCACGGGCCACCTGAACGAGGCCGCTTTCGAACGCGCCTTCGCGGCGACGATTGCCCGCCACGATGCGTTGCGCGCTCGCTTCTCACGCGTCGGCGACAAGATGTTCGCGGATGCTGCGACGACCGTTCCGCTGGAAAAGATCGACCTTTCCGGCCACCCCGATGCGACCGGAGAACTTCAGACCTTCATCGATGCGGAAGCGCGTGAGGTCTTCGATCTCACTCGTGCTCCGCTGGTGAGCGCCGCGCTGGTGCGTCTGGAAGCCCAGAAGTGGGCCTTCGTCTTCACCGCGCATCACATCGTTTGCGACGGATGGTCGATCAACATCATCCTGCGCGACCTGGGGGCCCTCTACGCGGCCGGGATTTCGGGCAAGGAGCCCGAGCTCGACGAGGTGCAGAGTTTTCTCGCTTTCGCCAAGGCGCAGGATGAGGCCGGTGTCGACAAGGAGACGCGGGACTTCTGGCTGAACCTCCATCGCGACCCCGCGCCGCAGCTCGACTTGCCCGGCGACCGCCCGCGCCCGGAGTTCAAGAGCTTCCGCGGCGCCTCGACGACACGCCAGCTGGGTGCCAATCTTCTCAAGCAGGTAAAAGCCGCTTCGTCGAAGCAGGGCTGCTCGCTGTTTGCCACCCTGTTGGGCGCCTTCCAGGTGTTGTTTGGCCGTCTATCCGGTAATGACGATGTCGTCGTCGCCGCACCGATGGCTGGCCAGTCTCAAGCCGGCGAGGCACTTCTGGTCGGGCACTGCGTCAATTTCCTGCCATTGCGCGTCAGGTTCGACTGCAACAAGCCATTCGCCGCGCACATGAAGGCAGTGCGTGATCACGTCTTCGACGCTGGAGACCGGCAGAACTACACCTATGGCGCGCTGGTTCGCGATCTCGGTATCAAGCGTGATTTCAATCGACTGCCGCTGACTGATCTGCAGTTCAATCTGGAGAAGGTCGACGAACTGCTCGACATGGCCGGCGTGGCCACGCACTTTACGCCGAACGCGAAGGCCTACAGCAACTTCGATCTGTTCCTGAACGTGATCGAATCGCCCCAGGGTCTTCGTCTGGATTGCGACTTCAACACCGACGTCTATAACGAGTCGACGGTCGGGCGTTGGCTCGGCTACTACGAAACCTTGCTCGCGGCGATCGCCCACGATGCCACAACGCCGGTTGCGGCACTGCCTCTGTTGAGCGAAACCGAGATTCACCACCTTCGCGACGAGCTGAATGCGTCCCAGCGTGACTACGATCTCTCGCAGACGGTTCCGGCGATGATCGCCGCGCAGGCCCGCCAAACCCCCGATACGACGGCCGTGTCGGATGAGGCGGAGAGCCTCGCCTATCGCGAGCTCGATGCACGCGCCAGCCAGATCGCCCGCAGGCTCGTGGCAGCGGGTATAGCGCCGCGCGGACGCGTCGCCATCGCGATGGACCGCACTGCGATGACCGTGGCTGCCATGATTGGCGTGTGGCGCGCCGGTTGCGCGTATGTGCCCCTCGACATGACGATGCCCCCTGCGCGCCTGCGCCAGATCCTCGATGGTGCTGACATCGCCGCCATCCTCAGCGATGCGGGAAGCCGGACGGTGCTGGAACCGGGTGAACATCGCGTGCTGGAACTGGAGGCTCTCCTTGAGGAGTACGACGACGATGAGGACAGCGGCGACGAGGCCGTGACTTTGCCCGTCGTGTCGGATGCAGATTCGGCCTACGTAATCTTCACTTCGGGCTCGACGGGCCAGCCCAAGGGTGTGGAGATCGGCCATCGCGCGCTGAGCAACTTCCTGTTGTCGATGGCACAAGCGCCGGGCTTTACGGCGAGAGACCGCGTCGTCGCGGTCACCACGTTCTCCTTCGATATTTCCGGCCTCGAGTTGTTCCTGCCGCTCATCGTCGGTGGGCAGACCTTCATCGCAGGCCATGCAGAGGTGCGCACCGGCTACGAGTTGGTGACCCGGCTCAAGGACGAGGCCGCCACCGTTCTCCAGGCCACGCCATCGCTGTGGCGCATGCTGCTGGAGGCCGGCTTCAAGGCACCGAAGGGCTTCAAGATCCTTTGCGGCGGTGAGCCGTTGCCGCGCGATCTCGCCGACGATCTGCTGGCGACCGGCGCTCAGGTGTGGAACCTCTACGGCCCGACGGAAACAACGATCTGGTCTTCTGCCTTGCGTGTTGTTGCGAACGGGCCCGTGGTCATCGGCGCCCCCATCGCCAATACGGACCTGCATGTGCTGACCGACGACCTGCATCTGGCGCCCGAAGGTGTCAGCGGCGAACTGTGGATTGGCGGCGAAGGCCTGGCAAAGGGCTATTTCAACCGTCCCGATCTCACCGATGCCGCTTTCAGGCCGGTTGCCATCGAGGGTGCTGCGCCGCGCCGGCTCTACCGCACCGGCGATCTTGCCAAGCGGCTTGCCGATGGCTCGCTGCTACACCTCGGCCGTCGCGACCAGCAGATCAAACTGCGCGGCTTCCGCATCGAGATCGAGGATATCGAGGCAGCCTTGCGTAAGGCGCCCGGCGTTGCTGCGGCAGCCGTCGCCTTGCATACCGTCAACGACAGTCCTCGCCTCGTGGGCTATATCGTCGAGACTGCCTTTGACAAGACCGACCAGGGAGCGATCGCGGCGCATGTTGCCGGGCAATTGCCGGCCTATATGGTGCCGACCCTGTGGATGACGCTCGACGCGCTGCCGCAGACCAGCAATGGCAAGCTCGACCGTAAAGCCCTGCCCGTGCCGACACCGGACATGGTGGCCACACCTGTCCGTCAGCCGCACGCCGCTCTCACGGTGGTTCCGCAGGCGTCCATGCCGGCCGGATCAGTGGCCACGCCGATCGAACTACCGGCCGTGCCGGCCGAAGCAGCAACCGTGACGCCGACTCAGGCCACCATCGCGGCGATCTGGGGGGAAGTGCTCGGCTTGCAGCATATCGGCATCGACCAGCAGTTCTTCAGCCTCGGCGCAGACAGCCTCCAGCTGTTCCGCATCGTTGCACGAATGAACGAGCGCGGACTGGGTGTGGATGCCCGTCAACTCATGAAGAACGTTACGATCGCCGAATTGGCGGTGAGCCTTGACGGCACGCAGGAAAACGAACTGATGGAGGCTCCTGCCGTAGCCCGGCCATCGATCCTCAACTTCAAACGCAGAATTGCCGAAGGAGCCTGAGCGATGAACGGGATAGCCTTGAATATCGCCCCGACTCACGAGATCGAAGCCGGCTACGCCCTGTTCCCGGCGACCGCCTGCCAGGTACGGTTCTGGCATGAGCAGAAGGCATCGCCAAAGGCCTCCGCCCTCAACATCGCCTTCCGGCTGCAATTGTCGGGTCCGCTCGATGCCGCGAGCATCGAACAGGTGCTCGGCGAACTGGTCGCGCGACACGAGATATTGCGGACCCGCTTCGTGATGACGGGTGCGGGGCTACGCCAGCAAGTCTGGAGCCATGCTCCTTTTCGGCTCGAAGTGGGCGACCTCACCGGTTTGGAGGAAAAGGCCGGCGTAGCCGAGGCCGAGCGTGTCGGTGGAGAGCAGGCTCGCACGCCCTTCGAATTGTCGTCCCCCTCCTTCTTCCGGGCCGTATGGTTGCCCAGGTCGACCACGCAGGGTGAATTGCAACTGACCTTCCATTCGCTTGTCATGGACGGCTGGTCCTTCGCAATCCTCGTGCGTGAACTGGTGGAAGGACTCGCCGCATTGCATGCCGGCCATGATCCCGAATTCCCCGATGTCGACCTTCACCATGGCGACTACGCGCTGTGGAAGGAAGAGTTCCTTGCCAGCGGTGCGCTCGATCGCGCGCGCACCCATTGGCGCCAGGAGCTTCAGGATTTCAGCCGCTTCGATGTTCCCGGCGATCGTCCCCGGTCGCAGGAGCGACGCTTCCAGGGCGTCATTCGCTCCATTCTGTTGCCCAGCGCGCTTAGCGACCGCCTGATTGCGGCTGCCAAGGCCCAAGGCGTCACCCTGTTCAGCGTTGCGGCCGCCGGCCTCGCGATGGCGCTGCAAACGGCAACCGGCCAGATCCGTGTAGCCATGGGCACCCAGATGTCGGTGCGGGATCAGCAGGAACTCGAGGGGGTGGTCGGACCGCTCATCAACACGGTGATACTTCGCCTCGACGTTCCTCGAAACAGCACCATTGCCTCTGTCACAGCGCAGTGCGGTGCAAAGCTCAGCGACGCCATCGAACATCTCCACTTGCCGTTCGAAGAGATGATGGAGATGGCGGGCGAGGTCTCCGATGTAGATCGCCCGTCGCTATGCTCGGTCAATTTCGCCCTGCAGCAAAGCTTCGTCGGCGGGGGCGATGAGGTTCGCCGGCAGGATTTCGCCGCGACGACCTCGCCTTCCTTCAACGCAGGCGCACTCTACGACCTCAACTTCTTTATGGTGCGGCGCCCGCAAGGCTGGCGCATCTCCTGTGAAGGCGACACGGACCTTTACGACGTCGAGACGATCGACCGGCATCTGGCCAAGTGGCGCGAGATGCTGGAAGCCGTTGAAATCGAGGCGCACCTGCCGCTGGCGCCTGCTGCCGGGAGAGCGACGGCGAACGTGGCGGGAGGCGTCGGTGCTAGTGGTTTCATGAGTCAGGCCGACCTGGAGGCGAAAGCGCGCAATATCGTGCGATTCAACGAGGATGCGCCTGGAACGCCCATCATCGCGCTCAACAACGTGGCGGTACTCTTCGGACTGGCTCAGCAAATCGGCTCCGATCGGCCGATCGTCGACATCTCTATGGTGCCGGAAGGAGCCCCGCGCGAGTTCCCGCAGCGTGCTTTCCAGGATATCTCCGCGGACGCCGTGCGGCTGATCAGGCTGGCCCGGCCAAGAGGCCCCTATATCCTCATGGGGCACTGCGTGCTGGGCGCGATGGCGCTGGAGGCGGCACATCAGCTACGGCGCGAAGGCGAAACGGTGGAGCTCGTCATCCTCAACGATTCCTGGTGCCCCGGTTATCGCGAGTTGATGCCTTGGTACGACCGGCAGTTGCGCAAGATGCAGGTGCGTGCGGACAACATCCCGCGCGACTTCCGCAAGGCAATGCGGGGCGAGACATCCATGGTCTCCTTCCTCAAGCAGTATCGGATCGTTCGCTGGCTCGGTATTGCAGACCTTGCTCTCAAACTCGGCCTGATCAAGGGCGATGCTTCCGAGCATATGGTTTCCGAGAATCGCTGGTACATCGAATATCTGCTGGCTCAGCAGGCGCGGTACCGTCCGGCTCCCTATGACGGCGACGTCCAGATCTTCCGCAGCGGCCAGGTGCTCAACGGACGCCTGTTCGCCTGGGACCTGGGATGGCATCAGGCGATAACGGGCAAACTGGTTGTCACCGAGATTCCGGGCATGCACGACCAGATTTTCCGCTCGGCCGGCGCCGCTGTCATCGGCAAGCAACTGCGTGAGCGTCTGGCCGGCATCGAAGCTAACGGGGTTGAAACCAGCCCTGACGAGCAGGACGGTCCGACAACATTCCTGAGCCGTGCCGAGGCTTAGATCCGCGATGCACACCATACATTTCGGACCTGATTGGATAAGGCGGTTGGGCTATGTCACGTTTGCGTAGAGTATTACTTCCCTGGAATCGACACGGACACGTCCCTTTCCCTAGGTTCCTAACAGCGACGAGGCATCCGCATGATCTCTGGAGCACCTTCTTCCTGGGCTCTTGCCGCTTCCAGTCTTGTCGCGCTCGTGGTCGCGGCGGTGATTGGCGTCAGCTGGTATGCAGGGCTTGCCGACCCGAAGGAAATGATCCGTGCCGTGATGTTCCTCGACACAGACAGGCCCCGGTTGGAGGGGCCCTATGCCGTCGGCTTCGCCAGTGTTGATGTGAAAACGGGGAGCGACGGCCCTTCGCTTCCGGTCGATATCTGGTACCCCGCGCAGGCGCCCGGCGATGGCTTTGGGCGCTCAATTCTGCAGTGGATCGCAGCAATCGGACATCCTACCTCGCCGCCGTTCACGCCAAATGGAAAGCTGTCCGAGGCCCGTGCTAAATATCCCCTCATCATTTACTTTCCATCATGGTTCAGTGTTCGCCAACAGAGCACATTTACGCCCGCAAACCTGGCGAGCCATGGTTTCGTCGTCGCTACGGTGGACGACATCGTGCACGCCCCTCGTCTTCCCGGACGAGAGGGCGAAGCTCAGGCATCGGAGATACCCGGCGATTCGATGGAAAGCTTCGAGGCTTATCGCCCCGTCGCAGCCCTCCGGGCTGAACTGGCGGCGAAATCGGGCTCTGCCATCATCGACGCATTTCAGAATATTCCGGTGTTTGGACAACGTGTGGATATGGCGAAGGTCGGCGCCGTCGGATTCTCGTTCGGAGGCGCGACGGCAGCGCAGATGAGTAGCGACGATCGACGCATCAGGGCCGTCGTGAATTTTGACGGCTCCTTGTATGGCCGCCCTGAACGCGGCAATGTCGAGGTGCCTTACATGATGTTCTTTAGTGGTTGGACCTATCCGACTTGCGAGGAACTCATGCATAGTGACTTCGCCACGCGGATCAACTCGGTGCTGACGGTCGAGTCAGTTGCGCACCAGATTCGCCAAGCCACGCTCCCGAACAACTGGACCTTCACGGTAAAGGGTACGGTACATGACGATTTCGCGGACAAGCTCGCGAAGCCCTCATGGAAGGCCGCATTCGACAAATCTGCAATCAACAGGGCGAAGACCTGGTCCGAGATCAATCGCTACGTTGTTGCATTCTTCACCCGTTTTTTGCTAGGCGAGAATCAGCCTTTGTTGACGGAGCCAGCCCCGTTCGCAGAAATACGGCCCTTCATGGAGAACCAGGCGCCGCCACAAGACCGGGCATCGGCCACTGGTTCCACACAATCCCGCTGTCCTTAGATCACAACGCGTTTTTGCGCGTCTGGTCGACCAGAGTTGATCTATTCGACGCCGACTCCGGCCATGGCTTTGCCACGCCGGTATATTGAGGCGACATCCTCTGCTCGTTCGAAACCAACGAAACGCGACAATGCCTTGAGATAGGATGGACTTAAGGGCAGGAAGCGTCCGAACATCTGGTCGAGTTGTGCGAGGCGGGTCCGGAACGCCCCGATATCGTATCGATACAACAGCCGCATGTATGACGAGAGGCGTTGCTTGAGCATTTCCTGATCGTCCTCTGAAAGCATGTCTAAAGAATGCCAGTGTCCCTCAGTTATCCTGAAGAAGTTCTCCATATATTGTTCTGTGAGGTCTATGGCGTTGTAGCGCGCTCCCCGGAGCCCAAGACGGCGGTGTCGTTGCTGTCTCCACGCGAAGAGCGGGTCTGCGCTCTCGACCGTCAAAACCTTTGCGCCTTTTTTCGCGAGCTTTAGCAGAAAGTCCTGGTCCTCATCTACCTTGAGATTCTCGTCGAAGCCGGCCACATCCGCGATCCATCGTCTTCTGAATACGCTCTGACCTAAATGTATTAGAGGTCCCTTGGCGAGAATTTCCAGTTCGCTCGGCTGTGAAGAAAACGCTGAGCACTCGGCGAGGCGGACCCTTCGCGCAGCATCGCGTTCGACGACGACCTCTTCCCATCGCGACATCACATAGGCGACACTCGGATCAGCAGTCCGGCAGGCGATCGACTGAAGCTGCAGTTTTGTAGGAGCCAGGAAATCGTCGGCATCCAGAAACTGAATCCAATCTGCTGTCGTCGATTGCCATCCCAGGTTTCGGGCAGCACTAACCCCCTTGTTGGGCTGCGTGAGAATCGTCCACCGATGGCGGCAACCCATGAGGTGTTCCCGAGCCTTCGAGACGGTATCGTCCGATGAGCCGTCGTCGACGATCAGGATTTCAACCTCGTCATGCGTCTGTGACATTACAGTTTGCAACGTAGTGTCGACATACGCAGAGGCGTTGTAGCAAGGAATGACGATGGCGATTTGCAACGATGCCCCCACTGATGGATAACTTACGATCTCATCGCACCAAGATTTGCTCGAGAGTGCGAAGTGTCAGTTCGCGGTCCTCAAAAGTAACGATCCACCGGCAGAGCCGGTGGCTTTCGATGGCTGGCGCCTCAGAGGGGCCTGTTCGCCATCGGTAAAAGGCTCCAATATCGACCGACGGTGGCCCGGGTGAGAAGCGGTACAAAACATGGGGAAAAGCCGACTCCTGGAAACGTCAAACCGTGTTAGTCCCCCAGCAGAGCTGGGGGATTTCCCGCGATAAAAAAAGATTGCCGACATTGCCACCCATGTCGAATATCTTTTTTATGCAAGGGATCCGGTCGCGGAGATAATTCGACAAGCCAAGCCACGTTATCCATCTGGTGTAGAGTGTTGCCGATCTCCGCCCTGGCGAATGTTCGGCGTCGCTCATGCCACGCTACTTCGATAAGGATGCCGGCATTGCCAGGGCCGATCGCGCGCTTGCAGCGAAGCTGGGTTGCAGAAAGCCGATGACCTCGGCATCCGTGATCGGTTTGAGATGCAATCCGAATGCGGCATTCAGGGAAGTGAAGGTGCTGTGCCCAAAGGGTATTCCAGACCACGCCGCAGTGACCGTCGGCAACGACAGCGTTGTGCGGATCGTCGCCGGATGTATTGGTGACGGCACAGCCAGGCGACAGATGCAATGTCTTGTAAAGCGGACGACCTTGGCCGTCACGTTCGCCCCACAGGCTCCTGAACAAGGCGCGATCGTCGAGAAAGTAGACATGGCGATCCGCCGCGGCCAGTTTGCGCAAGCCATTGTCAAAGAGATCGAGGCCGGCGTCGATATTGGCCATCTCCCTGGCCGATTGCCAATTGTCGAACTTATCGAGCGAGCGCTCGAAGCATGGCGGCATTGCGAACTGTCCAGGTTCCGCGCGTCGCGGCCCCACCTGTCCTGTAATCTCACACACGCCACGCGCCGTGGCCAGCACGAGCGAGTGACTCAGCCAATCCTGTCAATCAGTTCTCTCCAGCTGGCCAGGATGGGTTCACGGGCAAATTTACGGAGATGCGTGTGGGCCTGGGAAATTCGGCGGCTTCGCTCCTCGCCCGACATTACGGCTAGCGACCTCATACCAGTCACGATGGATTTCCGATCAAGCGGATCGGCGTCCAGCATGGCTTTGCCCCCGATTTCCGTCAATATGCTGGAACTGGATACGAGGCACGGCAAGTCGTGCTCTATCGCCTCGATAACTGGCATCCCGAACCCTTCCAAAAGACTCATGAGCACGAACCCGGATGCGTTACGGTAGAGCCAACGAAGCTCATCGTCACTCGTGTAACCCGGCAACACGACACCCGGAGTCTGCTTCGCGAGTTCGACAGCGGTACTGGCGCCAGGCTCGCCCCCACCGACAATGACATATTGCCACCCTTTCTCCGCAAGCCCGCTTGCCGCGAATGCCTCGATACAACAGGCTTGATTCTTACGGTCACCGATACTCCCCACCGTCAGGAGGAAAGGGCGCGAAATGCCATCCACCGGACACCCCTCACCTTCCTTCGCGCCCAATCGCGTCGGAATGTAGATGACATTGGAGGAGGCATATTCGTTACCGTACAGCCTGTGAAATTCCCGCTGAGACGTCTTGCTGACAAATACCATGTGGGGCTTGATTCGCTGGATCTGATCATAGGCCCGGAGATACAACTCATCCACGCCCGGTGCGAAGTATTGGGGATGCGTGATCGGACCGACATCATGGCAGAGCACAATATCGCGTGCCTCTAACCGATGACGCACAACGCTGACTGGGTCGAGATGCAGCGTAGGACGAGGGTCGCGGATGACCGGGAAAAGCGAAATCAGCCATGACCAATATACTCTCGCCATTGTTTCGTTGTGAGTCAGGCGACCCGCGACACGGCGCACGAAATCACTGCGCGGAAATCCGTGAAGTCGCCCATAGCGGACCCTGGCAACTCGACTGCCGAGCGACGAAATAATATCGTTTCCCAAAAAGAATTTCCCGGTACGATCATTGAGTGCCAGCGAGAAATCAACATCAACAGACATCGCGTATCCCCTGTATCTTTTTCCAGATTAGCGGGTCACAGCTTTCACAGTCTCGAACAGGTTGCGCGCCGCCCGTTTCCAGGTGAAGCCGCCAGCCTGCCGACGTCCGGCGGATATCAGCGATTGCCGCGTTGCCTCGTCGTCGAGCGCCGTTAGAATATTCAGACGCCACGCGTCCGGACTGAAAGGGTCCGCATAGAGCGCGGCCTCGCCGCAAACCTCCGGAAGCGCGCCAAACGGCGCGGCTATCACCGGACAGCCCAGTGCCATCGCCTCCAATGGCGGCAAACCAAACCCTTCCGTTAGCGAAGGAAAGGCAAGCGCGCCGGCATTGGCCATCAGCCCCACGAGCTCCGGATCGGTAATCCGGCCTGCGAATCGCACATTGGGAGGCACGACATGCCCGAGATTTTCGAAATCGGCTTGCGTGGCGCCACCGAATAGCACGAGCTCGACGCCATTCAGTTCCGCACCGGCGAACGCCTTGAACAGGACGCCGATGTTCTTGTGCTTCTGGGTGTTCGCGAGCGCGAGCACATAGCGCCGCGGTTTAAGGCTCAATGCCGCAAGCTGCCCTTCGTCGGGTTGAACCTGCAGAACATGATCGCAACCGTTGTAGACGACGACGATCTTGTCGGCACTGGCAACGCCATAGCGTACGAGTTCTCTTTTGGAGAATTCCGAAACGGTAAAGATGATCTTGTGCCGCTTGCCAATGAAAAAGAAGAGAAACTTGTACCACAAGCGAAAACCCAGGGAATAGGATTCGGGTGCAGAATACACTTGGGCGTCGTGGATCATCGTCGCCGAATCGCGATGCAACAGCGGGCCGAGATTGCAGAGGTTGAGAATAAAGTCCTTTCTGCGAGCCAAGGGAAAATAGCATTGTTCCCACGCGATTCTGTGTATCCTGCGAACCCAGGGATTCTCGCGAACGCACGAAATATTGCGGTAAGGCGGGACCTCGACGCTGTCTCTGACTACGACGGCATAATCAACGTCGTTACCGGCTTGTCCGGCAATCAAGGCATCAGTTGCGGCGACGAGTTGCTCGGCAACCCTGTGCACGCCCGTCGGCGCTGCCCCGAAGAACTTGCCGTTGAACGCTATCGTCTTCGATGCGATCGTTTTCATAACTTTCCCGCACGCTCACGCGTGAATATTCTTCGCACAAAGTCCCAGAAGCCAATCAGATTGCCGCTCAAACGGTCCAGACGATCGCCTCAAAGCGCCGGCGCGATACTGCGCACGATGTCGCTGGCGACGTTACGCAGGACAACGCAGTTTTCTCTGACAGGTAGGGTATCGGTGTATCAAACACGGCACTGCTGCCTAACGCACGCAAGCGCACGCAAACACGCGCATACCGGGTAAGCCCGCGCGCTACCGGTTTCCAGGGGCAATCATGCGCTTGCCCAAAACTTGACCGGACAGCTCCAGCCGATACGCCGGCCTTCCGCAGTCTCGTGGCAAGTTGATCGCCGGAACTGATGCCGATACCTTGTCTGGTCAGCGCTTACCGATGAACGCCCTCAAAGAAAAGGCCCTCGTCTCCACGAGGGCCTTGGGAATCAGCCTGCAGGGCGGACGCGACGACGCCAATTTTCAACAGGTTAAGCGACCGGCTTGAGACTAACCGCCTCTTTGCAAAGCCGACTTGATAGCTCGCCCGGCGGCATGCGCCGTCGAAAACGCCATGGCCTTGGCTCGATCCCGCACCGCGCATCGTCCAGGCGGACTGGGATTGATTCCAAGCTTCCTGAGGTAATAGTTGGCGCGATAGATATCCCTTCGCACAGAGTCAATAAACTGGAAGTTTACGCTCAAAGTCACCGAGATATTGTCATCGTTCTTCAACCAGTGGGGGCAGTTGACAGGAACGTGAACGCCATTTCCCGGGACCAATCTGTACAGCCGCGCTCGGTCCTGCAGTTCGGGTCTATAGTTTGCCGCGTTGTTGTCGTTTGTCCAGAACCGCTCAATTTCCACCTCTGGAAGAACCTGCCGATCTTCCCGGTCAAAGACGTACAAATCCTTTCCCCCATGGATTTGAAGAATAAAATTGCATTCGCGATCTATGTGATATGCCGTCACCCGCTTCGGTGACGTGATGAAAATGATGATCTCCTCATTTCTGATCTTGGATTCGATGCCGCCGCCAACCATATCCTTGACCTCTGCAATCGCATGCCTGTACAGCTCGGTGTAGGCAGGATCTCTTTGCGCGTCTCTGAGGATGAACCAGGCGTTTGAATCTTCCAGCTGCCTTAGTGCATTCAGCGGTGAGAACGCACGATTCGTATCTCTCCATTTTTGACCAGGTGCGACGTCACCCATGTCGTAGTAGAGATCAGATGGGCGCGTTCTCAGGGTTCGCTCCGCCAAATCTATCAATTGAGGGACTTCAAAGCGTGGATGAGATGCCAGGCGGTGGGAAACCTCGAAGCTCTTCCGGTCGAAACGCTCTCGAAACACTGAAGAATCTGCGTCGATCCACTTGTCTGGCAATGTCACTTCGGGGACCGCGGAATCCGTGGAGATGTCCATGCGATCGCTCCTTATAGTCTGATAACCGTTGGGAAAACGAGATCCGTTAGTGCCAAAGCCGAACGCCACCCAATTGCGTGGAATCTGCAGAAATCGTACACCGGAGGCCAAGCCGATCAAACCCAGCTTTCAGGGGTTCGGTGCGCTAGCGCACCTTCTGGTTGGTTCAGTCCATCGAATCAGACGAGAAAATGACGACTGCAATGCCAGATCAACGGCCCCGATTCAGATTGCGAACGATACGCCTGCGGACGGGAACAACAACCCTCATCACCGATGATTTCGCATTGTCGGTCCCGGCGTTCGCACCGGGCGGCTGAGGATTTACTCCGAGTTTGCGCAGGATGTGATTGGCGGCCAGGATGCGGCCACGGGCCCGGCTCGCGTCGGTCTCATAGACGAACGCATAGGAAACGCTGCGTTCCGCGCCGGTTTGAACCCAATGGGGCGCGTCCTGCGGCTGGTGAAAACCACTACCGGGCACAAGGTCGAAGACATGTTCGAGGCTCTTGTCTCGCGTGGCCAGATCCACCTGGCCGATCTCGACTATGCCCTGCACGTAGAAATCCTCGAGTTCGTCTTCCCGAACGGCACTGGGACGATAGACATGGTAGTGCTTGTCGCCCTCGATCTGGAAGAAGTGATTGATTTCCGGATCGAAATGGAACGGCGTGGTCGAGGAGGCGGAGCTGACGAAGATGGCCGATTCGAGCCGCACGACCTTTTCACCATTGAGACCACCGCGTAGTTCGATCACTTTTTCGAACAGCTTGTCCAATAGTTCTCGAAAGCCGGCGTCATAATTCTCGGGCCGCTTCAAAAGCACGCGCGTCGGCCCCGTGGCAAGCTGAGCAAGCGCCTCATCCGGCTTCGACGTTTTTGATTTGACATCGAAGAATCGGGTCCCCGGCGTGGAAGCCGAATTGGAAACGTAATAATCCGCAGGTTTCCCACCATACTTCTTCGCCAACTCCGCTAGTGCCGCCGGCTGGAACATCGACAGCTGATGCAGACAGTGCTTGAAACTGAACGGTGTATTGTTGAATGCGGTCTTGTAGACGGCTCGATCAACGGTCAGCAGAGCGTCGGCAGAAGGGATCATTGTTGTAAATCCAAAGGGTTAGACAACGTCGCAAGCGCGGCAGAACCCGATGTCCAAGGCCTCTCTCGTCAGCGCTTGACTAGCCGCAAGCCATTCCGGCCAGCATATGAGAGGGCATGCTATTGGTGTAGCAGACGCAGCACTGCTGGCTACCGCACGCAAAACATGCCTCGATAGATTTAACCTTTAAACCCCGTCTCTCCGTACGCGGACACACAAACGCTCTCGCCTGCCTCGGTCAGAATGTGCAAGTCGCGCACTGGAGTACCCCATGACCGCAAAACCCAGTCTCACACGCAGCGCCACGCTCAACTTCGTGGGCGGGATCCTGCCTATGTTCGTTGCGCTCGTGACGACGCCGATTTATCTCCACCACATCGGTGCGGCGCGCTACGGGGTACTCGCCATCGTCTGGATGGTGCAGGGTTATTTCGGCTTTCTCGATCTGGGGCTGTCTTCGGCGACGTCCAACCGCATCGCGCAACTCGGCGATGCGCCACACCGCGAGCGCGAAGCAGTCCTGTGGACAGCGATGATCCTCAACGCAGCACTGGGTCTCGTGGGCGGCGTAGCACTGTATGCGCTCATGCACGTGCTGCTCGCGTACTTCGACATGGGTGAGGCCCTGCGCGTCGAGTTGTTGCCCGCATTGCCCTACGTAGCCTGTCTCGTGCCGCTCTCGAATCTCATTTCCGTGTTCAACGGCGCACTCGTGGGGCGCGAGCGCTTTGGCACGCTCAACGCGGTAACACTCCCGGTCACGCTGATGTATCAGCTTGTGCCGCTCGGGGCGGCGCTCGTCTTCGGGCCGAATCTGCGCTTTCTGGTGTTCGGCACGCTAGTGGCCGGGGTAGCGGCGCTGACGGTGACGGCATTCGCGGTCTGGCGCGTCTTTCCGTTGCGCCTCGCCAGCGGCCCACGCCGCGAACTGGTCGGCCAACTGTTTTCCTACGGCGCGTGGATCAGCGTGACGAGCCTGGCGCAGCCGCTGCTGGAGACCGCCGACCGCCTCATGATCGGCCACGCGCTCGGGCCGCAGGCAGTCACCTACTATCAGGTGCCCTTCAATCTCGCCGCGCGCGCGCGACTTTTTCCATCCGTCATCGCCCGGACGCTATTTCCGCGCCTCTCGGCACTCGACGCCGCGAGCGGCGTGGCGCTCTCCTCCAGCGTGATACGCGGCCTCGCCGCCGCACTCACGCCGATGATGGTGTTCGGCATATTCCTTATGCATCCCTTTCTCTCACTGTGGGTGGGCCAGGAATTCGCCTCACGTGCCGCGTCGGTTGGTGAGACGATTCTGGTTGGCATCTGGATCAACTCCCTCGCATGGATCGCTGCCTGCCACCTGCAGGCAACGGGCAGGCCAGGCATCGTCGCGCGTTTGCAGGCTTATGAAATGTTGCCGTTCCTTGCCTTGCTGTGGTGGATGCTGCAACACTTTGGCGTGCTGGGCGCAGCGCTCGCGTGGAGCGCGCGCAACCTGCTCGACGGCGTGCTGTTGCTCCATGCCGCGCGTCTGGATGCGCGGCCAACACGCATGCTGGCCGTGCCGGCGCTGATCGTCACAGCAGCGTATGTCGGCACACTCGTCTTCGCTCCACTCACATGGCCAAGCATCGTGGTGTGGCTCGGTATGACAGCCGTCTCGCTCGCATGGAGCGCACGCACCGAACCTCGGTTCTACGCACGTGTGCTCGAGCTGGTCGCGTCGATGCGCAACTACACGCGACGGTGGGCGCAAAGCCAATGATCACGCGGCATGGCAACGGGCACTCCCTCCCCGCGCGATGTCTGAATGACCGCGCCGACACAGGGCGTCCGCTCCGGTCGGGATTGTCGAACACGCAGACTGCGAGCCAGACATGAGCAAGCTCCACTCCCTTACCGTGCTGCGCGCAATTGCGGCCACGACGGTCATCTTTTTTCACATCCTTGCGCCGACCGGACACACGTTCGGCGAATTCGGCGTGGACATTTTCTTCGTGCTCAGCGGGTTTGTGATCGCACTCGTGCTGGATAGCCCCGGTATGACCGTAGGGCGCTTTCTCGCAGACCGCATTGCCCGAATCGTGCCGCTCTACTGGCTGCTGACATTCAGCGTATTAGCCGGCACCCTCATCGCCCCGTCTTTGTTCAATTCAACGACGGCCAACTTCGGAAACCTGCTCAAGTCGCTGCTTTTCATTCCCTACCGCAAGGAAAGCGGCGAAATTTTCCCGATGTTGTTCGTCGGCTGGACGCTGAACTACGAAATGATGTTTTACGTGGTTGCGGCAGTGTCGCTGATACTGATGCGCCGCCATCGACTGCTATTCGCGTCGGCATTGATCTTCGCAATCTTTTGCGCATTAAAGGCCTCAGGCTCGCACGGCGCGATTGCCACGTTCTACTCCTATCAGCGCGTATTTGAGTTCCCGCTCGGCTTCGCGAGTTATTGGCTCTGGAGGCTCGGGGTCCGGATCATACCGGTCCTTGCGGGCTGTATCGTGGCAGGCGCCTACGCATGGATGGCATTCGTGGACTGGCACGCAATGGCGAATATCCCATTGCTGTATTACGGTATTCCGGCGTTCCTGATGGTCATTGGCAGTCTGAGTCTCGAATCGAAGATGGGGTCTGGCCTGTTGACACGTGGCGCGATATTCGTCGGCAATGCCAGTTATGCCGTCTACCTGAGCCATCCATACTGCGTCGAAGCAGCGCGCAAACTGCTGCCGAGGGCTATCAATGATTTTGACGTCACTGCGCCCATCGGCGTGGCGGCCATCATTGTCCTGGCGACAGCGGTGGGCGGCATACTCTACTGGTTCGTCGACCGACCGCTGCACAAGAACGCGCGCCGGCTATTGCAGCGGCTAGCGAAGATACCGTTGCGTGGAACAGGCCACGCAGGACTGAACCAGCCGGTCATGGCCACTCATGAAGCCCGGGCCCGCAACGTGCCCGTCAAACAGGACGCGAGCTGACTGGCGAACCTTGCCGAGAGGTTGGCACTGGCGGCAATCAAAGCTGATCGGAGCCGGCGCGAACCGGCCTCACCTCAGTTGGCGACTCCGGCTATGCCGCCCTGTTCGAGATCGAAGCTGCTCATGCGTGGCAGGAGCACTCAGATTTGCCCCCCGCCCTCGATGTCCTGCATGAGCCACCTAACGACGTAGCGCGAACCATCGGACGTCAAGTGATCCCGGTCCGCGTACATAAACGCCCCGCCCTGCCGTGCGTAGCAATTCTGCGCGTCGCACAGAAGCGGAACCGGATTGAACACCTTCACGTCGGGAAACCTGGCCAGCACCGCTCGGATGCGCGTTTGCACGGCCCTCAGCCGCTTCTCCACTTTTGCGCGTGGGACCGCGCAGGGCGAGCGCACGGAAAATTGCACGGGGCGGCGTACGCAGGCGTTGGGATCGAAATCCAGCTCCGGCGTGTCGAGCACGAACACCACGTGCTTACCCGCAGCGGTAAGCCGGCCCAAGGTGCGTTCAAGACCAGCGAGATAGACGTCCAGGTTGCTCTCTTCGTCACGCTGGCCCAGCGTCGGATTAGCCCGACCGCCGCCCGCAGCCACGAGACGGATATAGCCACCCTGACCGTAGTCGAAGCCGCCCGTGATCGACGAAATGGCGTAGCTCGACAGCACCACCGAACGGATGTCGGACGATTTCACGACGTAATCGAGCACGCCGCCGAACAGCGCCGCGCAATGCTTGACGTGCTCGCCAAGGTAAATGTCAACGTCGGAGAACGGTGGACAGTTGCCGCTACCGACCGCAAACAGCCCAATCCCGTTGGATGCCAATGCCGGCTGCAGCCCTTCGTACAAGTGATTGGCGTGACTGTCGCCGAGCAGCGCCACCTCGGGACGTCCGTTGGGCGCGGGAATGACGCAGAATTCCGAGCCTGGGAAGGTCTTCTTGCATGTGTCAGTGAGTACCCAGTGTTGCTGATGTGCGCCGAAGCTCGCGTCGGGAAAACGGTCCGGCAAGCCGTTATCGCTCGAAATCGCGTAGCTGGACAGGCCAACGCCCGTCATCATCGCGACTAGCACGCTCGCAGCACGCACAGGGTGGCACCGCACCGTGCGGCTGAAGCGCGCGGGCGTCTCGATAAAGCTGAGTGTGATGGAAGACAACGCAAAAGCGACGACGACGGCGGCGACCAACATCGTCGCCGTTGGCGTGCCGCCACTCAAAAGATGCAGAAAGACCAGTATCGGCCAATGCCAGAGATAAAGCGGGTAGCTGATGAGTCCGATGTAGACCAACGGCTTAAGGGCAAGCACCCGGCGGTTGAACCAGGCCGCCGGGCCTGCGGCAATGATGAGCGTGGCGCCGCCGGCGGGTAGTGCCGCCCGCCAGCCCGGAAACACAATCTTCGGATCGAACAACGCAAGGCTGGCGGCAATGAGGGCGACGCCTGCAAACGAGGCGAAATCGCGCAGCGTCAAGCGCCATGCTAACGCCGTATCCCTTGCAAGCGCGGTGCGGCGTTCGCCGGAATGAAACTCCACCCATGCAAGCGCGGAGCCAAACAGCAATTCCCAGAAACGCGTGACCGGCAGATAAAATGCCGCGATGGCGTGCGTACCGCTCAGGAAGATGCTGCTGGCAAGTGACAGCACGATGCCCGCGGCGATCGCAATTGTCGCCACGCGCCGACTCACGAATCGCCAGAGCAGAAAGAGCGCGATCGGCCAGATGATGTAGTACTGCTCCTCCACGCCGAGCGACCACAGATGCAGGAGCGCGCTTGTCGATGCCCCCTGCGAAAAGTAGTCTCGCGTCATATAAAAGTAGATGTTCGCGACGAACGCGACGCTCGCAAGTGCATCCGATGCGAGCTGCTTGAGTTCACCCGACGCCATCAGCACGATGCCAGCCGCGAGACTGGTGACCATCACGGTGATGAGAGCCGGGTAGATGCGCTTGATACGCCGCGCGTAGAAGTCAATGAGGCTGAAGCGTCCCTGATCGAGCGTCTCGATGATGTGCTGCGAAATCAGGTAGCCGGAGATCGCAAAGAATATATCCACGCCGGCGAAGCCACCCGCCAGTGTCCCAGGGAACGCATGGAAAATGACCACTGAAATAACCGCGGCCGCGCGCAATCCATCAATGTCCGGCCGATAAGCCTGTACAGGCTTGCGCGATGTGACGCTCATCGATGTCTCCCCTCGAATGTCCGCGTGGCTGCGAGCCTGGCCAACGGCAAATCCGCTCGATGACGACGCGCGACGCAGCGCGCCGTTCAGGCTGCTGGTACATGGTATCGGCTCGCCATACGCGCACTGCTACCTACCCCACGCAAGCGCATACATCCCAGACGCTCTCGCACCCTGTGTGGCGCACCGCACATACGGGATACGATTCGCGAGCGCTCGATATGCGTGTATTTGCGTGTGCGGTAGGCAGCAGTGCTGCGTCTGCCAGACCAATACCATGCCTTCTACATGGTGGCTGGAATTGCTTGCGGCATCCGCAACTTTCAGCCAGAGGCCAGACAACGGCAGTTGGCCCCAGCATAGACACTGAGGACGGAAACACTGAGGATGGAAACCGTGAAAATAAGCCACGACAGAGGCCCCTCTGCCGGCAAGCAATCAAAAGTTTGCCTGATCTTCGCCACGCGGGGCCGCGCCGAGCTCCTTAAGCATGTCATCGCCTTCGTCGATCTGCAGACTGTCAAGCCGGATCTGATCATCGTCTCTTGCGTATCGGATGAGGATATTGGCGACCTTCCAACCCAACCTGGCATGCTCGTCATCAAGGGGAAGCCTGGCAGTTCCGCGCAACGCAATACCGCATTGAACCATGTGCCGGAAGACTTCGACGTCGTGATCTTTCTGGACGATGATTTCCTGATGCACAGCACCTGGATTTCGGAAATCCTCAAGGTCCTGGATAGCGATCCCTCTATCGCCTGTGTTACCGGAACGGTACTCGCAGATGGCATCCATGGGCCGGGTTATTCGTTCGAAGAAGGACGAGCTATCCTGGCCGGGACGCGTGAAACCCCGGAAAGATTGATTGCAACTCCGGCCGGTGCTCCCTACGGGTGCAATATGGCGTTTCGAGCCCGCAGCATTGCAGGCCTCCGCTTTGATGAGCGCCTTGTTCTCTATGGCTGGCAGGAGGATCGTGATTTCGGAGGCCAGATATGGAATCTCGGCCGTCGTGTCGTTCGCGTTAATACCGCACTCGGAGTGCACCTGGGAGCCAAGCGTGGGAGGGTGTCTGGGCGCAAGCTAGGCTATTCACAGGTCATCAATCCACTCTATCTGGTGAGAAAGAAAACGATGCCTTTGCGCGTTGCGCTCGACCACGTTCTGCGAAATGTTGCCAGCAATATTGTACGAAGTATTGCACCGGAGCCTTGGGTCGATCGTCGCGGTCGTCTGAGCGGCAATCTGATCGGCCTCTGGGACTTCGTACGAGGAAGGCTGACACCTGAACGAGCGGCAAAGTTATGAAAACTATCGAACATAAGACGATAGCGTTAGATTGCAAGCCGGCATTCTTCCTGTACCAGCCGCGGATCGTCGAGTGATTGTTGAGTGCGCCGCACAAGCCGCCGCGCGGGGTTAAAAGGCAGGCCAGGCGCACTCTCCCACGCGGCTCTTCGCCAGAACCCTACCCGCGGCGTTTCGGCTGCGCCACAAATTCAACAGGCTCTACGTCGACAGGTTCTACTACGTTACGACTGGGCCAGACATAGGCAGAAGAGGCAACCCGTCCCTGACGCCTGAATACGCGTCTTGACGCAAGCGGCGAGAGTGCCCCCGCTGCGGCCGCAAACAGGTAGAAACACGAACCCAGCTCAAACACCCCAGCCGAAGTCGAAGCGACGATCAATGCCGAGATCATGCTATGCCGAGCCGCGTAGCAGACGGCGCGTTCCGTGATTGGGTAATGGGCTGGCATCGGCGAGAGCAGAGACTTGCCAACGAACATCCCATAGCAGACCGCACCCACGATACCCAGACTCCCCAGCAGTACCACCAGGAAGCTCGATGCGCGAATGCTGCCCAATCCGACGCCTATCCCATAGGTATCGAAGAAATTGGTCATGCCCTGAGTGTTCCAACTCATTCGTTCAACGCCGGATGAGCTACCAGCTTTGCTCAATATCGCCGCGTCGACGAATTGCCCGAGCGTATCCACCACCCCCGGCAGGAAGAGTATGACGTAGAGCACACCCAGCACGCCCATGCAAGCAGAGATGATCCACATGCGATGCTTGCGCACAGCGGCGTCACGCGCGACAAGATGCGGCCTGCTGAACACCAATACGATCAGATACCCAGCCATCCCGACATAGGCGCTTCCCGAAGTGGACAGCAGCATCAGTGCACCCGTCGCGACAGCAAGTGCGCCGGCCAGTTTCGGACGCCACCCGACCAGCCATAGATTCAGGCAAAAGACAAAGAGCGGCAGCGTGAAGGTTGAGAACGCGGAAGTCTCGCTGAACGTGCCGCTGATGCGCACCAGTCCACCCAATTCCTCGCCGCTCAGATCGGCGAACTGTGCTGTCTTGACGAGCGAAAGAACATCAATGCCGACAATGTGCGAAACGGCATCGATCACGCCTGCGAGCACGTCGAGCAGAGTGAGCAGGAAGATCGCGTTCGCGAAGGTCCTGTACGCGCCACGACATTTCAGAAATGCATACATGCAGCAATACACCACGACATCGCCAATGCAATACACCACCTGAGACAGATTGCCCGAGACTGGGCGGAGCGGCTGTAGCAGTATCAAGTCGGTACTGCGATCGACGGGAAACACGAACGTCGTACCGAGTAACAGGCGCGGCAGCAGGATGGCGCCCACGCTTGCCCACAGGCAGTTGCAGAGCAGCCAGAAACCCGGCTTGTCCATCGAGAACGCATCGCCAAGCTTCTTCCCGCCGACAAGATTGAAAGCCCTCAAGGCGAAGAATGCGAGAAAGAGTTGTGGCGGCAAGATGCCGATACCGCCCAATCCCAACGCGAGCGCACAACCGAACAGCGAGTAGACAGCCATTCCGTAAATCACGGCGCGATGCGACGTGTAGAGCGCCACCATTCCGGTGACGAACACAATGATCCCGAATATCGTCAGTTCCACTTGCTTGAACCCCTATCCGTCCGCCGCACGCTCATGCGCGAACGATCTTGTTGCTGCGCCGTCTCATGCGGAGCGTCGGTACTGGAGCGCCGGCGGTGTATCGGCAAACCCTTTGTTGTCATGCATCGCGCGTTCCACGACATCCATGAATTCGTGTTTGAAACGTTCCGCCGTAAAGCGCAAGGCATTGCGGCGGCAGACTTCCCCACGAAACAGCGGGCGCGCTTCGAAACGCTCCACCGCATCGACGATGGACGCCACATTCTGCTCATCGAAGAAAAGCCCCGTGCCGCGCTCCGGATCCGCCGAATCGACGACGATCTCCCGCACACCTCCACGGCCCAACGCGATGACCGGGGTGCCGCAGGCCTGTGCTTCGACTACCGAAATGCCGAAGTCCTCTTCCGCGGCGAAGACGAAGGCGCGCGCGCGTTGCATGTAGTCCACCAGCACCGCATCGGGCTGATAACCGAGCAGCGTTACGTTAGGCGTCGCGCATGCTTTGGCGCGCGCGAAATCGGGGCCGTCACCGATCACCACGAGACGCCGCGAGGGCATCGCCGCAAAAGCCTCGACGATGAGCGGAATCCGCTTGTAAGGCACCATGCGCGAGGCAATCAGATAGAAGTCCTCATGCTGCGTGCCAAGCTCGAACCGCTCGACATCGACAGGTGGATAGACAACGGTGGCGTCACTACCATAGGCCTTCCGGATGCGTCTTCCGACGAAGGCCGAATTGGCGACGAAAGCGTCCACACCATGTGCGGTGCGATGGTCCCAGATACGCATGTAATGAAGCAGCAGACGCACGATCCAGCTCTTCATGCCGCGCTGCATGCCGGCTTCGGCCAGATATTGATGCTGGAGATCCCACGCATAGCGAATCGGCGAATGCACATAGCTCACGTGCACCTGATGCGGCCCGGTCAGCACGCCTTTGGCCACAGCATGGCTCGACGAAATCACGAGATCGTAGGCCGATAGATCGAACTGCTCGATCGCCAGCGGCATAAGCGGAAGGTAGCTGCGGAACGATTTGCGCGCCCGCGGCAAATGTTGAATGAACGAAGTATGGGCGCGTTTTCCGCCCAGCACGCCCCGCTGCGACTCCGGAAAGAAATCGACGATACTGTAGAGATCGGCATGGGGAAACAATTGAAGAATCTGTTCCACCACCTTTTCCGAACCCGCATATGCAGCGAGCCAGTCATGCACGAGGGCTACCCGGCCGAAGCGACGTGTGTCGTTTGCAAGGGTTGCGGCAAGCGTTACATTAGCCACGGCGATATCTCCTCGATCAGCTTGACTGCGGTGGCACGCCAGGTCAGTTCCGCAGTACGCGCACGGCCCCGCTCGCGCAGACTCGCACGCAGCGCGGCGTCGCTGGTGATCTGTTCAAGCAGGTGCGCTAGTTCCGCGGGATCATCCGGCGAGGTGTAGAGCACGGCATCGCCACACGCTTCCAGCACGGCCGGCAACCTCGAAGCAATGACAGGACAGCCGAGAGCCAGCGCCTCGACCGGCGGCAGCCCGAAGCCCTCATAACGTGACGGATACACGAAACACGCCGCGCGCCGGTACAGCGCCGCCAACTCGCCGTCGCTCACGTAACCGAGGTGTTTCACGAACGCGGGCAACGCATCCCGGCCCGCTCCGTACACCCGCGAATCCCCGCCGCCCACCACCACGATGTCGAACTGCGCATCGTTGATGAGGTGCGCGGCCTCGGCCACGAGACGGAAATTCTTGTGCCGGTTGAGGCTTCCCACCGCCAGCACGAATGGACGTCCATTCAGCGTGGACTCCACTGCGCCTTGATCCTGTTGCACACGCAACATGTGCTCTCCGCTCTCCGGCACGACACCAATCTTGCCGGCAGGAATCCGGTAAGCGTCGCACAACTCGCGCCGCGAGAATTCCGACACGGTGAGCACGCGCTGCGATACCCGGCCGATGCGTGGTGCCATCAGGCGGTACCAGGCGACAAAGGAACGGCTGTAACTGTCGGGCACGCGTGCGGGCGCCGCGTCGTGCAGCACCGTCACCTGACGGCCGTACATCAGCGGCCCGGAGTTGCAGAGATTGAGCAACAGGCGGCCCGATGCCGCCTGTGGTAACGCGAGTTGTTCCCAGCGCAGGCCGCCGCCTTTTCCGCTCCCCCGCAGCCCGACGTGCCGAAACGGATTGACCATGCCGGCCAGTGCTTCGGGTACGACGATTTCGGTCCTCAGTCCGGCGACGAGCGGATCGTCCAGTTCGATCAACTGATCGAGCGCTCGAATGGTCTCGAATGCGAAGCGATCGACGCCCGTCGCGCGGCGCCCCAGAAAACGGCCATTGATTACCAGATTCGGAGTATGCAGGGGTTTCATCGGCGGGTTCCGGGGCATCGCTCAAGGTACGTCGTTACGCGTGCGCAAAGTCACCGCGACACACAACCAGATTCGACAGACCGCGTCATACAGGTCATATGGCCCAGAGTGTGACCGACCCGCAGCCAGAAAAATGTTCGCCGTCGCTCATGCAACGCCAGTTTTCACACCGGGCCCCGTTCGCCGGCAATCGCATAGGTGAACCGGAACGCCCGCGCGTACAAAAACGCAGCCCGCCGCGGCGGGCCGGGCGGGCCAGGATATCCCTTTGCCTCGGAGACCCACACCTTCGCGCAGCATGTCACGTCCTATCCGTTCGCCGTCGCACACACGAAGGACGCAACAACGTATCAAGATGATCTTTGAATGCGTCTCCAACAGAGGCCAAACCATCGAGATGCCGGCATCGCGCAACGCGCACGGAGCCGGCAGCCCTCTCACACAAGGAATCCGCCGTGAAGCATCCCGTAGCAACCACCCGTGTCCTGCCCGCCAACACAGCCGTCTCGTCCGATTCGCGATCCGCGAACCGGACGAAAACATACCGGTGGTTCGGCACACGCGCCGCCGAAAGCGTCGCAGCAGGCATCTGCGTGCTCGCGTGCGTATCGACGGTGCAAGCCAGCGATGCTGTGCGAGCCATGCCTGCCGACACCTTCATCGAGACACTCGCTGTCATTACCCACGTCAACTATACCGATGGCGCCTATGTCAACGTACGTAACGTCGCCGACGATCTGGCATGGCTCGGCATCCATCACGTGCGCGACTATGCGCCCGGCAGCAGTCCGCCGTTTTCAAGCTATGTCTATCTCGCGCAACACGGCGTCAAATTCAACTTCCTGACGGGCTCGAACTTTGCGGAGTCAATCGGACAGGCTGCGAAATTGAACGTCACAGTGCCTGGCAGTGTCACGGCCATCGAAGGTTTCAACGAGATCAACAACTGGCCGATCCCCTATCACGGCCTCACGGGCACCGCTGCCGGGCTCGCCGTGCAGCGCGAGATCTACGCACGTGTACACGCCACGCCGGAACTCAAGGGCGTGCACGTCTACGATCTCACCGGCTACGACGAGAAGTCAGTCGAGACGCGCGCAGATTCCGCCGATTACGCGAATCAGCATGTCTACCCACAAAACGGCGAACAACCAACCTATAACGCGAACGGCGACAGGTGGATGGGCGCGGCCATTGATGCCGTCAAGAAGTTTCAGCTGCCGCTCGTCATCACCGAATTCGGCTACTTCTCGATGCCTCAGGCAGGCTGGTACATGCTCGGCGTCGACGAGCCGACCCAGGCCAAGGGTGTTCTCAACGGCTACATGGACGCGGCGGCGGCGGGCGTAAAACGGACCTTTGTCTACGAACTGCTCGACCAGAAACCCGATCCGCAGAACAAGAGCGGCGAAATGCACTACGGACTCTTTCGCAACGACAATAGTCCCAAACAGGTGGCCCACGCGATTCGCAATCTCACGTCGATACTGAACGCTGGCACGACACTGCGCGCGAACGGCACAACCGGCGCGGTGCGTGGCACCCTCGCTTATAAACTCTCCGAAATGCCGGTATCGGCGAACAGTTTGCTGCTGCAGAAAAAGGACGGTCGCTTCGTACTGGCGCTATGGAACGAAACGCCGATCTGGGACCGGGCGGCGGGGACACCGCTCACCAGCCCGCCTGCCTCTGTCGAACTTGACTTCGGCGTGAAAGCGAGCCGTGTTGACCTGTACGATCCGCTCGTTTCGGCGGCGCCGCTCGCCAGCCATCGCGATTTGCGCCAACTCACCGTGAACGTACCTGACCACGTCATTCTGCTCGAAGTCACACTCGCGGACACGCCGGGAACCTGAACGCGTTCGCCAGCGCCTGACCGCTATCCCGAGGCTGCCGATTCGAGCGACGAGCCACGGGTGTACGGGCGTATCGCCCCGTACGGCGACCGTCCGCGAATCAGCTCCACTAGTTGCTGAATCGCGTACCGACACACATACTGCGCGCTCGCGCCCCCTTGCAATGTCAGGCCTCAGTCCCCTTGGCGGGTACTCCGGTGGTGTAGCTGGAATATCCGTAGGCGGCGTACGCTTTCCCGTAGCGACCTGGTCTCGACATCGCGTCGTTGAAAATGACACCGCGAATCGGCACACCGATCTGCTCGAACCTGCGCGTCGACTCGCGCAGTTCCTCCACCGTTGTCACGCCGTGTCGTGCAATCACGAACACCATTCCCGCAATCGAAGCCACAATGCCTGAATCGGCAACCGGCAGAATAGGCGGCGCGTCGATCAGGACCACGTCGTATTCGCTGTCTACCTGCTGGGCGAACGCGAGGAAGTTCCGATGCTTGAGAATTTCGCTTGCGTTCTGTATGTATCCTCCGTTCGCGATGAAATCGACACCTGGCAGAATGCCGCGGTGTACAGCATCTTCGAACGTCTTGTCACGCGTCACGATATTGGTAATGCCAGGGCTGCATGGAACTCCAAGATATTGGTGCAACGTGCCCCTTCTCAGATCAGCATCGACCAGCAGCACACGTTGCCCCGACGCCCCGATCAACGCCGCGAGATTAACCGAGACGAATGACTTGCCCACAATGGGCGTCGGCCCGGCGAGCAAGACAATCCGGTTAGGTGCGTCGACGAGAGCAAACTCAAGCGCGCTTCTGAAGCTTCGCAGACTTTCGATCGCTGCATCGCCCGCCGCTGCGTGCGCCAGCACAAGATTTGAATCGGTGTTGCGTAGAAGACTACGGGCCAACGTTTCCTGTACTCTGCTGCGAGGAATCGTCGCGTACACGGACAGCCCCGTGCCGGTTTCAATTTCGTTCTGAATGGTGACGCCGTCAAAGAGCCTTCGCTTGAGCAATACCAACACGACGCTCGCGAACAGGCCCGCCATCAAGGCTCCGATAATCGCAAGCACGCGTTTCGGCCGAATCGGACTATCCGGCACGATAGCGGTATCTACCAATCGCACATTCGACACCTTCCCCGCTTTGAGAAGACGCAGTTGCTCACGGGTGTTCAAGAGGTTCGTGTAGATGGAGGTATCCACCTGAACCTCTCTCTGCAGCCGCAGCAGGCTCTGCTCCATCGGCGGCAGTTGCTTGGTCACGGAAGCAATGCCTCCAACCTCCCTCTGAGCCTCGCTTAATTGGTCGTTGACGGCGATCACTGCCGGGTTTTCCGATGTGTACCGCGCGAGAAGCAACGCTCGCTGCTGCTCAAGGTCGGCGACCTTGCTTTTCGCCTGGGTCGACCGTTGCAGAAGCGCGGCTGCTTCCGCGCTAAGATCCACTGTCCCGTTCTTCGCCCGAAATGCGTTGAACTCGCTTTCCGCGACCTCCAGTTTGGACTTCAGTTCAGGCAATTGAGCATCGAGAAATGTGATCGACTTCTGTGCCTCTTCCTGAGTACGCAAGACATTTTGCCGAACATACGCCGCACCGATCGCATCGAGAATAGCGCTGATCTTTTTCGGATCGGTGCCCTCCAGAGCTACGCCGATCACATCAGATTCCTTACCTTTCTCCGAAATCAACAAGCCCGATTGCACACGCTGAATCGCAGCAAGCTCCGAAGTCCGAACAAGTTCGAAACCGACGCCCGGCTTTCCGACGATCTGGTCCACGAGGAGATCAACTGGCCCTTCGGCCGTTTCAGCGTGCAACAGTTCACCGACGCGCCCGGGCAACTCGATGCTTTTGTACTTCAGCAAATAGTTGCCGTTCTTGTGCAGTGTCAGGATAAATGTCACGCCTTGCAGTGCATCGGGCACATCGAATTTCGAAACGCTGATCCGCTCATAACCCCATGCATAGCCGCCCATGCCGGAGTGGGCCAGATCACTCAGGTGGCCAGCAATCCACCGGCCGACTACCGGAAAATACCGCGGCGTCGCGCTGAGGCTGAGTTGCGCACTGGTCACGGCTCCCGCGATCACCAGTCTGGAGCGCAACACCTCGATCTCGGCCGAAGCAGCCGTCTTGACAGCGAACATCGACTTCACGTCACCCAAGGCGTCCTTGGCGGCATTCGGATTCTCCTGAACCTGGATCAGAATATCGGCCTGATACACCGGCGCCGCGAGCAGTGCATAAGCCGCACCCATAAAAAGAAAGCACGCGGTGATCAGCGCGATCATGCCGCGGTTCTGATACAGGACGTCCAGAAAGACGCCAAGATGGTCCGCCTGTTCGGGGACTACATCTATGGTATTAATTGACGGGTCATGGTAATTCATGTGCCTTCTCCCCTATTCCCAAACGTTCCGGCAACGCCTGCTTTCGCCATCGCTCTGCCGGATGCACTGCCGCCAGGCCAAACAGATTTTTGGTTCATTAGTAACCGATGGCCCGGCCAGCAGCTGCCGCCTGTGTACTTGGCACAATCAAACCGATCACGCGGCTCCACCTGACAAGTGCAGATGCATCGACAAACACCACGTCATTTGGCTTTAGCTCAAAGCCATCCGCAGTTGCCATCGCAGCCGGAGACCCGGCATTCAGGTGAAAGACCACCGGCTTACCCACGTCGCGCCCGCGCACGACAAAGACCTGCGACGCATCTCCCGAGGTTTGACTGATGCCGCCGGCGTCACCTAGCGCTTCGTTCAAACTCATTCGACCGTTGTTGAACGTCAAACTCCCCGGACGTTGGACTTCGCCAAAAACGTACACTTTCGTGTCGGTCTGCGCGAAGACGCGCACCATATCGCCTCTGCGCAGTTCGATGTTGTCGGGGTTCACGCCCTTTGCAATCATGCCGGGGATATCAACATTCACGGTCTTGTCGCCACGCGTAATTGCGACCATCGACCTGTCCGCGGTAGGCGTAAATCCTCCGGCACGATTGATGGCTTCGGGCAAGGTCATCGGCATGTCGTTGAGAACCTGCACGCCGGGATTCCTGATTGCGCCGTCCAGATAGATCCGCTTGCTTCGATAAGTCTCAATCCGCAACGTCACCTGAGGTTGGCGCACGTAACGGCTGAGTTTTTGGGCCAGCAGATCACGCGCCTCCATTTCGGTGAGCCCTGCCACCTTGAGTGGACCGATATAGGCATACTGGATCATGCCACCCGAGTCGACTGTATAGCCCGAGGTCATCGAACCTGCGCTGTTCGCTTCAGGTCCGGCGGACGGCGAGGAGCCCGGCATATTCAGCTCAGGGTGATCCCATACGACAATGCTCAATATGTCGCCGGCCCCTAACGTGTATGGCGCTGGCTTCGCGAACAATTGCGTGACTTCGTCAGGCACCGCCTTCGAGCGTTCGGCGCGTTCCTTTTCAACCAGATCGTCGGTGATTTCGATCAGGCTGCCCGTGGGGAACGCATCCACACCCTTACCCGGGTGAGCGTCTGCCGTCGCGCGCACGCTGCTGCTGGCGAGACCGCTGCCCCCCTCCGCTTGTCCCGGACCAGACGTTCCGGATGGGGGACTGAATGACATCCCCGGTGACCATGCACACCCTGCCAGGCATACCGCCAGCGCAGCGCCGGTGACTGCAGTCCTGACCTGTTGTCGGCAGCTTGCAGCACGAGTTCGCCTGAATGAATCGTGCACCGGGTCTGCTCGATCTTCAACCAATACGTTTGACTCTTGCGCGTTCGTGGTCCTTTCCGAACCCAACTTGTTGCGTAACATCATCGCTACTCCCTCTGTCGCGCGTCCAACCTGATGCCCCCGTTGCAACGCGCACATCACTATGTAGAATTTTTTCTTACTTTTTGCTGGCGATACCCAGCCGCCCCACGCCGCCCGGCCTTATAGCCTTCGATCAACCCGTCACCTCCGATTCAGTACGCGCCACTCCCCTTGAAGACCACCTTGAAAGTCCTAAAAAGAATGGCGACGTCCCGGAGCAACGACCAGTTCTTCACATAGGCGACATCCAGGGACACCCGCGTCGCGTAGTCCGTCGTACTGCGGCCGCTGACCTGCCACAGGCCTGTTATGCCGGGTTTGGCCATCAGGTAGTACATGACGTTTGTTCCATAGCGCTCCAGTTCCTGGTCGATGATAGGGCGCGGTCCGACCAGGCTCATATCGCCGCGCATCACGTTCCATAACTGCGGCAACTCATCTAGACTGGTACGGCGTAGAAACCGGCCGATACGGGTGACCCGCACGTCGTTCTTGAGCTTGAAATCACGTTCCCACTCGGCACGCGCCTGCGGATCGTTTTCAATCAAGGTCTTGAGCACCTGGTCTGCGTTCACAACCATCGAACGGAACTTTAGGCAACGAAATTTCTTCCCTTTATGCCCCACACGGACGTGTCCGAACACGGCCGGGCCTCCATCGCTCAACACGACCGCCGCGAGCAAAACGAGGACCGGCAGCAGCGCGACTATCAACGACGCACTGACCACGACGTCAAAGCTGCGCTTGACGACCTTTCGTACGGCTCCAGCGCTGTCCAGGCCATATTCGCGGGGCGTCGTATCGATTTCGGCATCGAAGCCCGAAGTGCCGGCGAGCCGAAGTCCCGCGAAACGGGCAAGTTTGAATTCGCCGAAGATGAGCGTATGCGAGCCGAGCAGGGATATGCCGGTCGTGAGCGTCCAATAGAGGAACCACTGCAACGGCAACTGGTTCTCACGATGAATTGCATAGAGCAACCCAAGGCCGCAGAGCTGGACAGCGAGCCACGCGAATGCAGTGCGGCTCGCAAGGCCGAACACCGCCCGCGTACGCCGCGCAGGGTAGGTTCCGCAAGCCGGAAACACGGACAGAGCAAGGGCAGCAACGAACGCGACGAGCGACGGATCAAGCTCGTGTGGATGACCCACTTGCGGCAAGTTCAGGTGCAACGCGCCAAACGCACCCAGTACGATCAGTGCGATGTCGGTCAATCGATGGACTAGTACTGACATTTCTGTTACCCCAGACCTTAACGTTCCCCGCGACGATCACTCCCGACTCATCGCCGCCCACGGCTGCCTGATTTCCGTCGAACCGGCCGTAGGACCAGCAACGGAAATCTCGCCTCCCGCATCGCTAGCGGCGGGACGCACTCTGTCGTCCGCGCCGATATATCTCTTCGACCGCCACCGTGTCGATCGCGAACGGCAGCCTGCCCAGGGTTTCGACTCGTCTACGCGCGCCCAGCGCGGAGGGAGTCTGCACCTTGGTCCGATGTGCATTTCGTGTCGCTTCACGTCACGGTCTTATCCACTTGATAAGCAGTACTTCAGTCCACAGCAATACGCTACGCCCTCGACCGGATACATTCCGTGCGGCATCACACCAATCAGGTTGTTTAGACGAAGTTCGCATTTTGGATGAGTAACATCATGAAAGCCGGCGGGCGACTTAAATCCAAAGCGCCGTGGCAGAAGCCTGGCGCTCGCCCAAAAAAAGGCGATGCGGGTAAACTATCCCTTAGTATTATTTTTATTAGTCATGCGAATTAATATTGTTTATATATAGCGAAAACACATTTCCCACTTCGCACCGTCGATTCTCTATATTTAGCGAGATCTCATAGAAATGCGCCGACGTCCGTTCGAAAACGCACAGCTAGCGCCTTTGCCACTTTCTTGCTAATCGCACGGCGCCCCGCGAGAATATCGCTGACCACCGTTGGCGAGGCGATATCCGCCAGGTCCTTTTGCTTGAGACCATGCGTTTCCAGCAGGTGGCGTAGCACTTCACGTGGTTCTGCACTGGGGAGAACCACATGACGAGTTTCCCAGCAGTCGATCAGAGCGGACAGAACGCCGAGCAGATCCACCAGCGGATTGCCCGTGTCACCCTGGGGATATTTCGTCAGGGCATTCGCGAGTTGCGTCATCTCCTCGTATTCCTGCTCGGTACGAATGGGTTTGATAGACACCTTGCTCTGCAACGCAGCCCAAGCTTCTGCGATGTCAGGGACCTGGCCCAAAAGGCGATCGGCATTCATATTCTTTGAATTCTCCTTTTGAGAAGATCGTATTCTTTCGGTGTTGGGTAATCCAGCCATGCCGTAACGCGACTCCCCCGCAGTGATGCCGTGCCGCTCTGTCATAACTCCATCTCCGCAAGTAACGGCAATTGCTATTGCTCATCTCTCAATTTATTTAGTAAGACGAATTTTTAACAATTCAAAATCACTTTTATCAATCCAACCCGTTTGGCGTGATCGGCGCACAGTGCTTGAAGATGTCGAGCCGATCGGATGGATCGGCATTTCGATATTTCTCGACTATCTGTTTGCGCACGCCTTCTGCTTCTGCTGACGCCATGAGCCAGTCGGCGGCAATCGTCACTTTCACGATGTCGCCCTACGCGCAGCAGTCCAACTCCACGAAACCGAGTTTAAAAGGAGTGTCGTCAGCAGTGCGTGCGCGCGGCCACACTCCGCAATCGAGAAACGGCCAAAAGTGCGTGCTCGTCGATCAGCCGCCAAGGTCTGACACTGTTCGCAGCCCCGGATAGCACGCCATGGTCACAGTCGAGCGAAACCAGCGCAGCATGTGGGCCGCAACCAGAACGTCAAATAACGGGGGCAACAAACGGATCGGGGGGCCTGCGCGCACAAGAGAGCACGGGCCGACGACCGGGAAGGTAGGCAGCGCCAGGCGGCGGAGACATTGGGGTTGCGCGCTCGCGCCACCAGGCGAATATGTAGTGAGCCCGAACGCTCGGAGGGGGGAGCCGGATCACGGCACCGAGGCAGCAACAGCCGCCGGAGACATAAAACAAGGCATCGCACCGCGCTCGACGCCGTGCGATGCCTTGAATACGCAGCGTTAACTGAGGGCGTAGCGAATCGCCTCTACGCCTGTATCAGTGCCGAGCAGACACAGATTCGCTCCGCGTTCTGCGAACAGGCCAACGGTCACGACGCCCGGCCATGCATTGATCTGTGCTTCGAGTGCACGCGGATCGGCGATCTTCAGACCTTTGATGTCGAGGATCTCGTTGCCGTTGTCCGTGATAAACGGTGCACCGTCCTTCGTCACGCGCAGGACCGGCACGCCGCCGAGCGCCGTCACGCGGCGGCCGATCGCGGTACGCGCCATCGGCACGACTTCGATCGGCAGTGGGAAGTTGCCGAGCGTGTCGACCAGCTTGCTCGCATCGGCGATGCAGACGAATACGTCCGACACCGACGCGACGATCTTTTCGCGCGTCAGCGCGCCGCCGCCGCCCTTGATCATCGCGCCGCTGCGGTCGATCTCGTCGGCGCCGTCGACATACACCGGCAACGTTTCGATCTCGTTCAGATCGAGCACCTTGAAGCCGTGCGATTGCAAACGTGCGGTAGTGGCGAGCGAGCTCGACACCGCGCCACGATAGCGGGTCTTGCTGGCGGCCAGCGCGTCGATGAAACAGTTCGCGGTGGAGCCGGTGCCGACGCCGATCACGGAGCCTTCCGGCACGTTGGCGTTCACATAGTCAGCGGCGGCCTGGCCGACCAGTTGCTTGAGTTCGTCTTGGGTCATGGGGAATGCAGGCGAGCAGTAAAAACGACAAGTTTACCGGAGTTTACTTCTTCACCGAACGCTGACGCACCGCTTCGAACAGACAAACACCGCTCGCCACGGACACGTTCAGGCTTTCGACCGTGCCCGCCATCGGAATCTGCATGACCACATCGCAGGTATCGCGCGTGAGGCGGCGCATGCCCTCGCCTTCGGCGCCCATCACCAGTGCGACCGGACCGTCGAGTTCGGTCTCGTAGAGGCTCTTGGTGGCCTCGCCGGCGGTACCGACCACCCACACGCCCGCGTCCTTCAACTCACGCAGCGCGCGCGCCAGATTCGTGACGGTGATGTACGGCACGGTGTCGGCCGCGCCGCTCGCCACCTTCGCAGCGGTCGCGTTCAAACCCACTGCGCGGTCACGCGGCGCGATCACCGCGTGCGCGCCGGCCGCATCGGCCACGCGCAGGCAGGCGCCGAGGTTGTGCGGATCGGTCACGCCGTCCAGCACGAGAATCAACGGCGAACCGTTGATGCCGTCGAGCAGTTCGGCCAGATTCTGCGCAAGCGGCATATCGCCCGCACGCGCCACCACGCCCTGGTGCCGCTCGGTATGCGAGAGGCCCCACAGACGCGTTTCGTCGGCGGCGATCAGACGCACGCCGGCTTCTTTCGCCGCGTGCAGGAACTCGGTCATGCGACGGTCTTTGCGCGTGGCGTCGTAGTAAACCTCTTCGACCGTCGACGCATCGTGCCGCATACGTGCGGTCACTGCGTGGAAACCGTATAGAACCTTGAGACGTGACATGACTGACAAACCTTTGATTGAGCGCGCCCTGACAGCGCGCTGCTGTGATGAATGCGAACCTGCTTACTGTGTTGCCTAAGTAGCGTGTCTCGCTACCTGACTTGATTGCGATGAAACGAAGACCGCGCGCAACCGGTACGTTTCTACGTACCCGATGCGCGCGGTTCAAGCCGTCAAACGACTTCAGCGCTTCTTGCGGGCCTGCGGTTTCGAGGCCGACTTGGCCGGCGCGCCGCCGTGTTTCTTCGCTGCACCGCGTGCCGCGCGCGCTTCCTTGACGGCTGCGGTTTGCGCCGGCGCGGCCTTCTTGCGCCGGCCGCCCGGCGCTGCCGCGCCGCCCGCACCGCTATCCGCCGGCGGCAACGAACGCACGCGTGCGCCGCCGCTTTCACCGGATGTCTTGTCGGCAAGAGCCGGACGACTTGCCGGCGGCTTGATCGGCGTATCGCGCACGAGGCGGAAGTCGATCTTGCGCGCATCGAGATCGACGCGGCTCACCTGCACCCGCACCCGATCCGACAGGCGATAACGAATACCGGTACGCTCGCCGCGCAACTCGTTCTTGATCTCGTCGTACTGGAAGTAGTCCGAGCCCAGTTCGGTGACGTGCACGAGGCCTTCGATAAAGAGCGAATCGAGTTGCACGAAAATGCCGAACGACGTCACGCCGTTCACCATGCCGCCGTACTCTTCACCGAGCTTGTCACGCATGAAGTAGCACTTGAGCCAGGCTTCCACATCGCGCGATGCCTCATCCGCGCGGCGTTCGTTCGCCGAGCAATGCAGACCGAGTTCTTCCCAGATCGCCACGTCTTTCGACTTGTTGCGAACGCCGTGTTTTTCCTCGTCGGCCTGCTGCATCGCGCGGGCGCGCGGCGACAGCGCCGTGTTCAACTCGACGCCTTGCGGCGGCTCCGGCTGATACTTGCGGCCTTGCAGAATCGCGTAGATCGCGCGGTGCGTGAGCAGGTCGGGATAGCGGCGAATCGGGCTCGTGAAGTGCGCATACGCCTCGTACGCGAGACCGAAGTGACCGATGTTGTCCGGACTGTAGACAGCCTGTTGCATCGAACGCAGCAGCATGGTCTGCAACATCTGTGCGTCCGGCCGTTCGCGGATCTGCGCCATCAGCGCGGCGTAATCGCTGGCGTGCGGCTTGTCGCCGCCAGCGAGCGAAAGGCCCATGCCGCGCAGGAAGGTGCGCAGATTCTCAAGCTTCTCGGCGGTCGGCCCGGCGTGCACGCGGAACAGACCCGGGTGCTTGTTGCGCTTGAGGAAGTCGGCCGCGCAGACGTTCGCCGCCAGCATGCATTCCTCGATTAGCTTGTGTGCGTCGTTGCGGGTGCGCGGAATGATCTGTTCGATCTTGCCCTGCGCATTGCAGACGATGTACGTCTCGGTCGTATCGAAGTCGATCGCACCGCGCTTCTGGCGCGCGGCGAACAGCGACTTGTAGACGCCATACAGATTCTGCAGTTGCGGCAGCAAGGCGGCGCGACGCGCGGCCTCCGGGCCCTTGGTGTTTTTCAGCACCGCGGCCACTTCCGTATAGGTCAGCCGCGCCGCCGAGTGCATCACGCCCGGATAGAACTGATACGCCTTCACTTCGCCACGCGCGGTGACGATCATGTCGCACACCAGCACGCAACGGTCGACGTTCGGGTTCAGCGAGCACAAACCGTTCGACAGCTTTTCCGGCAGCATCGGAATCACGCGGCGCGGGAAGTACACCGAGGTGCTGCGTTCCAGCGCGTCGGCGTCGAGACCGCTTTTCGGATGCACATAGTGCGAGACGTCCGCGATCGCGACGATCAGGCGGAAGCCTTCGCCACGGCCGACCTGAACCGGCTCGCAATAGACTGCGTCGTCGAAGTCGCGGGCATCTTCACCGTCGATCGTGACGAGCGGCACGTCGCGCAGATCGATGCGATGACGCGCGTCGACCGGACGGACTTCGTCGGGCAGCCGCGCGGCTTCGTCGAGCGCCGACTGGCTGAATTCGTGCGGCACGCCGTACTTGCGCACCGCGATTTCGATTTCCATGCCGGGGTCGTCGATATCGCCGAGCACTTCCACCACGCGGCCGAGCGGCTGCGAGTGACGGCTCGGGAAATCGGTGAGCTCGACTACCACCACCTGGCCGACCTTGGCCTTCTTGGTGTTCTGCGCGATCAGGATGTCATGACCGATGCGCTTGTCTTCAGGCGCGACGATCAGTGCCCCGTTCTCGTTGAGCAGGCGCCCGATCACGCGCTTGTTGGCGCGGTCCGTGACTTCGACGATATGCCCTTCCGGCCTGCCGCGGCGGTCATAGCCGACAATGCGCGCGAGCACGCGATCGTTGTGCATGACCTTCTGCATTTCGCCGGTGGGCAGGAACAGATCGTCCTGACCGTCGTCGCGAATGAGAAAACCGTAGCCGTCACGATGGCCCTGGACGCGGCCCGCGACGAAGTTCGACGGATGGGTCAGCTGATAGAGATTGCGCTGATCGAGCCGGATCTGGCCGTCGCGCTCCATGGCGCCTAAGCGCTTGAAAAATCCTTCGCGCTCCTGGCGCTTGATCGACAGGGCTTCGGCGATGTCGTTCGCGGCAAGCGGCGCTTCACTCGTGCGCAGGACGCCCAGGATTTCTTCGCGGCTCGGGATCGGATACGGGAATTTGCTCAAGGGCTTGTCGATGATTTTTTCTCGTTGCATGGACGTCGGTCGGCGATGTGGCTGGGCTTAAGAGGCGCTTGGGTTGCGCTTAAGTTGCACTTGCGATTGCACTGGAATGACTGCTCGGGTCCGGCTCGTTCAAGTCTGAGTCCGACGGGCGTGTGCACCGTGCCAACGAACTACTGCGAGGCATTCTAACACCCGTCTTGTGCGCCAAGCGGCCCGTCAATAGTCGCTGTGAGGCGCACGCAGGTTCGCTGCGGCGATGTTTAAGCGACTTTTGAGAAACGCTTGACAGCCCTGAATCTGTCGCTATAATGGCGTTCTTTGCTGTTCATCACCTGCCCAGGTGGCGAAATTGGTAGACGCACTAGGTTCAGGTCCTAGCGGTGGCAACACTGTGGAGGTTCGAGTCCTCTCTTGGGCACCAGATTCAAAAGTAAAGCCGCCTGATGTTTCACATCGGCGGCTTTACTTTTTGTGTGAGGCTATGTGGTCCGATTCTGGTTTTTCGGTCGGATCGGGTGGTTAGCAGGACGGTTGCGTCAACGCGAGTTGGCGGTGATTGAGCAGTGAAGTTTTACTTCGCTGCGCGACACAACCGGGTGGTTGATGAAGCGATAGTCAGTTTGTATGTAGGGATTGACACGCTGCATCAGCGCGCTAAAATGGCGGTCTAGCTTGAAGACGTGCCCAGGTGGCGGAATTGGTAGACGCACTAGGTTCAGGTCCTAGCGGTGGCAACACCGTGGAGGTTCGAGTCCTCTCCTGGGCACCAACAGTTGTTCCGGCTTAGTTCCAACTCAAGCCGAAGAAGTCCGAGAAACCCCGTAAGATCAACGTCTTACGGGGTTTTTTGTTCTCTACAGATCCCTTGCGTTCCGCTGACATCGACGATTTTTGCGTATACACGGAATCGAGATGTCAGGCCATGCCCAAACGCGTCGAACCGAACTCTGATCGCCAAACCGCGCGAGCGCCCGTATCTGCTCGCGGATGGGAATGGCTTGGCCTTGCGCATCTGGCCGGGCGGGAGCAAAACCTGGCTGTTCCGCTATCGACGGCCGAGTACGGGCAAGGAGAACTTCCTCAGCCTCGGCCCCGATATCACACTCGCCGATGCGCGTCGGTCGGCCACTACCGCACGCAAAACTGGCACACGCCAAACGTGGCGATGTACAAACGGCCTACGATAGAACAACGTTTGACGACGATCGTCGCAGGGTCATGCAGGAGTGGGCCGACTATCTTGATCGGCTAAGCATGCCAACGACAGAAGCTGGATCAAGCAAGCGGACCGGAGCGGCATGTCCGCTCAATCGTCAATCGCGTGCCGCAACTCCGACTCTGACTTCCCTCAGGTCACGCTGGTCCAGCCGATGATCAACCATCATTTTCCTGTTCAGCGTCATATCTTTCGCGCAACGGTTTTGTTATATACAAGATCTCGTCCAAGTCCTCGAATACGACGGACCGAAGCCGTATTGTCATGGCCTTGGACGAGGCAACACGCACGTTCCTACGCAGCGTAGCATTGCGTCGAAATTGGCAGGAATGAGCGAACGCATCGGCACCTTGATCGGTCACGGCCCGACAGTCGGTACATACAGGGAAAACCTGCTACAGACAGTTTTGCGGAAGCATCTTCCCACGTACTATCACGTTGCGACGGGGTTCATCAATGGTTCCCCGCCGCAAGTCGATATCCTGATCTATGATCAGGTCGACTACGTCCCAACATTCCGGGAGGGTGTCTTGGTGTCCGAGGTCAGGTCTAAGGTGCACATAAGAAAGGTAGCGCTGCGCGCTGTCCTTACCTCGTCGAAATACCGCATACGAACCTGAGCTTCGAACGCTCCTACTTTGACACGGCCACCGATTCCACTCCTTTCCAGTGTCCGTCAATAACCTTGAATATCGTCACGCGTGCAATCCGAAGGTCACCTTTGTCATCGAATGAAATTTGGCCGGTGACACCGTCAAAGCTTACTTCCCGGAGCGCAGCCTGGATGTCTGAACGCCTCACTGAATTTGCTGCCTGCATGGCCTTGATGAGTGCCCACGTGGCATCGTAAGCGTAGGGCGAATACAGGACAGGTTTCCCGTATTTGGCAAACTTCGTCGTGAACTCTTTGCCCTTCGGCATAGCGTCGAGGGCGAAGCCAGATTCGGATGAAATATTGCCAGCTGCGTTCGCAGGTCCACCTGCAAGCTCGACGAACTTGTCGGTCTCAATGGCGCACCCAGCAATGAGTGTTTTGCCCATCCCCAGCCCGACCATCTGCCTCCGCATGGGTCCGGCTTGAGCATCAACACCCGCGTAAATCAGAACGTCTGGGTTGTGGGACTTGAGTGCCGTGAGGATGCCTCGAAAATCGATCGTCTGCGTCGTGACGTACTGACGGTCGACGGGGGTCAAGTTTTTCGCCTTCAACTGCTCGACCACATCGTCCGCGAAGGACTGACCATAGGCGCTGCGATCGTCCACGACGGCAATACGTTTGGCGTGCATATTCTCGAGCACGTAGGCCACCAGGACTCTGACCACGTCATGGTCATCACCGATGACACGGTATGCGGTTTGAAAGCCTTGTCTGGTGTACTGCGAGTTCGTCGATGCAGGTGAAATCTCGGGCATGCCCGCATCGGAATATATCTTCGATGCGGGCAAGGTCGCACCGGAATTCAGATGCCCTATGACGCCTACTGCGCCACTATCAACCAGCTTTTGTGCGACGCTCGTCGCAGTCTTTGGATCGCCCATGTCGTCTTGCGACTCGAGTTCGAACCGCACCGACTGGCCACCAATACGCACGCTGCTAGAGTTGGCTTCTTCGATTGCGAGTTTTACGCCGCTTTCTCCGTCCTTGCCGATTTGAGATACAGGGCCTGTCATCGGTCCTGCGTACCCAATTTTGACCACTTGCTGCGCGGCCGCCGTCGTGCCACACGCGATGAACAGCATTTGGGCGATGACGCCAGCAACGATATTTGATTTCATGTCTCTCTCCAAAGCTGTTGGAATTATCATTTCGGGCCAAAACACAGCGGTCAACTCGAAAGAACTGGTGCACTGCATGAAAAAAATCATGCATAAGCCATTCCCTCTTACAGCAATTGACGTAGCTTCGACTCCGACAAACATACTGACTGCGCTACGCGTACCTATGTAGCCTGACCGGCGCCTCACAAGATAGACGCTGACCTAAGCTCGGCACTCTCCCCACGCCGTCAGCGCAAAACAAGGGTGTAGCCATTTGGAGAAAAGGCGTCGTAGGGAACATGCCCATACGACGCCCGAAAGTCACCAACTCTTGGAATTGGTGACCGTGGAGACAATCGGGGCGTCGAACAGCGTGGCTCGGGGTCATTGCTACACCACGCCCCCTTTGATACGCCCGATATAGGAGGACCGACGCTCAATGCGGGCCGACGCAACTCACGCTTGCGTTGTGTAGCTTTAGCCGACGCAGATATTTCACGCATGGTCTCAACGCTTCATTGCTGCGATGTGGCTTGCACCGCACAAAAGCATCAAGAGCCCGCTCATGCTCGACGAGTAATGCGATAACCACTCGGTCATCAACAGGCGCCTTGCTTAGAAGACATTCGAACCGAACGACGGCCGGAGAGATCCGCTTGGCCATCTCGACCATTAGCCTGTCCCACGCGACGCCACTCAGACTTTGAGCGACGGCGAGTCCCCGCGCGATTGAAACATCCGGCGCTGGACACGCCACATGATGTTTCGCCAGTAAGTCTCGCATCAATACACGCGTACCCCGTTCGACCTCGGCCAGCAGCATAAACGTTCGTTTGGCGTACGGGTCGGCCTGATAGCGACACGACATTTCCCTGAAGAAACTGTGACCTAATATCTCGCCCTCATGGGCAGCCAGAATCTCCCGGTGGTAGCTGCCAGAAATTTCTTCCGGAAGATTGCACGATTGGTCGTCCAAGGCGCGGGCCCATGCGTAGCGCTCAGTGCGCCGCGCCCTTCTTGAAGAAGCGTCGCACGTAGTCGTTCGCAGGGTTGTTCCGAATCTCATCCGGACTTCCAACCTGAACGACCTCCCCATCCTTCATGATGGCAATTCGAGAGCCGAGTTTCATCGCTTCGTCGATGTCGTGCGTGATGAAGATGACCGTCTTCTTCAATTCGTTTTGCATCTCCAGCAACAGATCCTGCAAGTCGGCGCGAATCAGGGGGTCTAGCGCAGAAAACGCCTCATCCATGAGAAGGATGTCTGGGTCCGACACAAGCGCGCGAGCAAGTCCCACGCGCTGCCGCATTCCTCCAGAGAGTTCGTCCGGAAACTTATCTCCATAGCCTTGCAATCCAATGCGGCCTTGGATCCACTTCTCGGCATCCGCTAAGGAAGCAGTCTTTGAATCGCCCCGTAGCATCCTTCCAAAGATGATGTTTTCCATCACCGTTTTGTGTGGCAACAGCGCGAAGCTCTGAAACACCATGCCAATGTTATGTCGACGCACGTTTCGCATCTCGGCTTTAGATAGCTTGAGAATGTCCTTGCCACGAAAGAGCAATTGGCCGGACGTCGGCTCAATCAGGCGGTTGAAATGTCGGACCAACGTCGACTTACCCGACCCTGACAGACCCATGATGACGAAAATCTCGCCTTCCCGAATTTCCAGTGAGACGTCACGTACTGCAATCGTGCAATTCGTAGATTCGAGGATGTCCTGTCGGCTGCCCCCATTGCGAGCAGCATCCTGTGCAGCTCGAACGCTGCCCGAATCCCTACCAAAGATTTTGTAAACGTTTCGTAGTTCAATCAGCGTGGAAGTCATGCTTTCGCCTCCTGCTCATCCGCACTTGTTGCGCCCGGCTTCCGGCTAAGCTGCTTGCATGCCTTGACCGTTTTCAGGCGCTCGCGTCGCGAGCGGCCATAGGCCTGCGTTACCCGGTCGAAAACTACCGCGAGCATCACGATTGCAAGACCGGCCTGGATGCCTTGCCCCATATCAAGGTTGTTAATGCTTGCCAGAACGTCCTCTCCGAGACCTTTCGCACCAATCATCGAGGCGATGACCACCATTGCGAGCGACATCATTACCGCCTGGTTGACGCCCGCCATGATTGACGGCAAGGCGAGAGGTAGTTCGACGGCAAATAGTTGCTGAATTGGTGTAGCTCCAAACGCTTGAGACGCCTCAAGCACATCCTCTGGTAGCTGCCGAAGCCCCAACTCGGTCAGGCGCATGAGCGGCGGCAAGGCGTAGACCGTCGTCGCAAAAACGGCCGGCACTCGCCCAAGTCCGAAAAGCATCAGGACCGGAATGAGGTACACAAAGGACGGGAGCGTCTGCATCATGTCGAGAACAGGATTGAGGATTCTTCTCAAACCTTTCGACTTAGCCATCGCAATGCCCATCGGAATTCCGAGGATCACCGTCACCAGCAGAGATACTGCCATGATGGAAACTGTCGAGATGAGCTTACTCCAGAGACCGAGGCAACCGATGCCATAGGTGAGCGCGACCATCATCAGAGTCGGCCCGAGCCGGCGGGTGCCCAGCCACGCCAACAATCCAAGCGCCAGCAAAAGGACAACAGGTGGAGTCGCCTGAAGGCCATGCTCCACCGGGTTAAGCACCCATACCAGGAGCCACGTACTGACAGCATGGAATTGGTCAGCATACTGCTGGACTATTCGAGTGAAGCCCTGATTGATGGAATCAGCCACGTTCACTGAGACAAAAATATCATTCACAACGCCGCCTCCATAACCCGTTGCCCGCAAAGGGGCAACTGGCATCACACCTAATTCGAAATCGACGCTTCTACTTTTTTAGCAACGTCTGCAGGAACCCACGTCGCGAGCTCCTGCGGATTTGCCTTCAGGTACTGGATAGCCAGCGAACGCGGGTCGGCTTTTGTCGCGCCCATGCTGGCAAGCGCCTGATTCACGGCCGACATCGGCAGTGACATCTTGCTTAGGAAGTCGACCGTGGTGCTATCAGCCGCCGCGAAGGGAGCCGACACAACAACTTTCAAATTGGTTACGGGGGATGCCGACGGGCAAGGGCTGGAATCTTTACTGTTATTGATCGTCTTCCAGCACTTTTCACTGAATGCCGGTTCGTCTAGCCGAATCGAGGGGTATCGCGCCAACAGAGTCGACGGCTGATAGTAATAGTAGACAATCGGTTTACCACGCTCGTATGCCGAAGCAATCGTCGCATCCATTGCTGCTCCGGTCCCGGGATGCGTGTTCGTAAACGATGTATCAAGCTTGTACGCTTTCAGCTTTTGACTGTTGTCGGACTCGCACTGCCAGCCGATGGGACAGTTGAGAACGCTGCCTTTAGTCGGGTCTTCGGGGTCAGCGAAGATTTTGCTGTAACCTGGAAGCTGCGACACAGACTTCAGGTCGGGCGCAACAGCTTTAATGCCGCGCCTCGGGTCACCCTGAACCACGTATGTCGGTACGTAAAAACCCTCAACACTGCCGCCTTTGACCAGATCGCCGACGACTTTAACCTTCCCTTCCTTCGCTGCCGTTTCCACAGCGGCAGTACGGCCGTTCCAATATTCAACGAAGACCTGGAGGTCGTTCGTCGAAACAGCGCCAAGTGTGATGGAGTTGGACCCGTTCACCGTTTCCGTCTTACATTCGTAGCCCTTTTCGAGGACGTATCGAGCGATCTCGGTGAAGAATTTGCCACTGTCCCAGCCGATTTCCGCGAACTTGATGGGCTTCCCTGAACTACACCAAGGCGAAGTGGGTGCGGCGAACGCCGACGCAGACATGCCGGCAAAGCCGAAGGTAACCGCCGCCACTCCTAGAATCGTCTGATAGTTCATGGGTGCCTCATGGGGTCTTAGATAAATTCGACTCGCCAGTGTCCTGGCTGAGCCGAGGTCGGTCAGTTACAACACTTATTGAGCCTCAAGCCAATGAGGCACTGCAGTAAAAAGGTCGGCAACCAGTCCGTAGTCCGCGACGCCGAAAATCGGCGCATCCGGGTCAGAGTTCACCGCGACGATGACCTTCGATTCGCGCATACCAGCAAGATGCTGGATAGCGCCAGAAAGACCAATCGCGACATACACATCGGGCGCGACCACCTTGCCTGTTTGACCGACCTGGCGGTCATTAGGAGCGAAACCAGCGTCTACGGCCGCTCGCGAGGCGCCGAGTGCAGCACCGAGCTTGTCTGCCAAGGGTGTCAGGACGCGGTCGTAGTTTTCTTTGCTACCCAAGCCTCGGCCGCCCGAGACGACAATTTTTGCGGACGCGAGGTCTGGTCTATCCGACACTTCGTTGTGTCGCTCGGTGACTCGGGCATAACGCTCAGCCGTTTCGGCATCTGACTGCTCAATCGTCGCCACGTCATCCCCAAACTGGGCTGCAGCGAATGCCGTAGAGCGAACAGTGATGACTTTGACTGCATCAAGCGCCTCGACCGTCGCAATCACGTTGCCGGCATACGTAGGGCGCTCGAATAGGGCTGCTCCCTTGACTGCTGTGATTTCCGAGAACTGAGCGACGTCCAGCTTCGCCGCAACGCGCGGCGCGACGCTCTTACCAAAACTTGAGGCGCCGAGCAAAACGTGGGTGTAGTCGTTGCCAACAACGGCGAGAACGGTCTTTGCAACACCCTCGACATTGCGGTCAGCAAGACCTGGCGAAGTCGCCATCACAACCTTGTCGACGGGCAATCGGGCAGAGGCCTTTGCGGAATCGTCGAAGCGCTCGCCCACCAACAGCAGATGAACGTCGCCACCGGTGAGCGCTGCGATCTCTCGCGCGGCCGTGACAGTGTTGAAGGTCGATGGGAGCAGCGCGTCATCAAGGACGTCTGCAATAACAAGAATAGCCATGAACGTACCTTCAGTTTAAGTTTGTCTCAGCGCGCAGACGCGACACCAGTGCGTCTACATCGGGAAGCAACTCGCCCGGCTTGCGCGCCACCGGTTCACGCACGCTCACGGTGCGGAACCGCGGCGCGATATCAACACCGAGACTTGCGACGTCGACAACCCCCAGCGGTTTCTTCTTCGCTTTCATCAGGTTCGGGAGGGTGACGTAACGCGGTTCGTTCAAACGAAGGTCCGCCGTAATGACGGCGGGAAAGCTCATCTCAACCGTTTCGCGTCCGTAGTCGGTTTCCTTCACGACAGTCAATTGGTCACCCTGTCGCTTGATTGAGGAGGCGTATGTCGCCTGAGGCGCATCAAGCAGCGCAGCGAGCAATTGACCGGTCTGATTGGAGTCGTCATCGATAGCTTGCTTACCCAGAAGCACGAGCTCCGCGGACTCCTTCGTGACCAACTCCTTCAAGATCTTTGCGACGGCCAACGGCTGCAGTTCGGCATCGGTCTGGACGAGAATTGCCCGATCTGCTCCCATCGCCAACGCTGTCCGCAACGCGTCCTGCGACTGAGTGGTTCCGCAAGAGACGACTACCACTTCGGATGCGCCACCGCTTTCCTTCATTCTCACTGCGGCTTCGACTGCAATCTCGTCGAAGGGGTTGATGGTCATCTTGATGTTGGCGAGGTCAACACCGGCGCCGTCACCACGTACGCGTACTTTGACGTTCGGATCGGGGACACGCTTTACACCTACCAGAATCTTCATTTCAATCATTCCTGGATTACTTCGGCGCACGCATGCGGGCGCCCGTCGGGTCGTAAGGGACTTGCGAAACAAGCTTTGCAGTTCGGCGCTCGCCGAGCACGTGAACTTCGTAGTTCGTATCTGCGTTGATAGACGATGTCTCGATGTAGCCAAGCGCCAGGCTCTTCTTCACCGTATGCCCGTATCCGCCGGACGTGGTGAAACCAACGACTTTCTCACCAATCCAGATGGGCTCAAATCCACTCGCATCCGCGTCAGTGGCTGCCACTTCGAGCATCACAAGCTTGTGTGTCGGCGTCTCATCCTTCGCCTTGATTGCCGCTTCCCGGCCGATGAAGTCAGCTTTCGCGAGGTCGACAAAGTGGCCGAGGTCGTTCTGGAATGGTGTGTACTCGGGTGCGAATTCACGAGACCAGATACCGAAGCCTTTTTCCAGGCGCATCGAAAGTAGCGCCCATACGCCGTATTCGCGCAGGCCGAGGTCTACGCCACTCTCGAATAGTTGCTTGTACAGAGTGCGCACGTAGGTGGACTCACAGTAGAGCTCGAAGCCGTACTCACCCGTCAGAGACATGCGAGCCATCATCACAGGCACGACCCCAGCTTCTGCCTTGGTCACCGAGAGCAGTGGCTTCGCCGCATCGACAGCCGCTTTGCCAACAAGTCGCTCGATCAGTTGGGCTGCCTTGGGCCCGGCAACTGCCAGCATGGAAAGCGAGTCGCTTCGGTTCTCGATCCGGACGGACCCGTCCGAAGGCAGATACGCTTCAAACCAGCGCATGTGCCACTCTTGCAAATAGCCCGAACCGGTGATGAGGAATGTTTCCTCTGCCGGGCGGAGAATGGTCAGGTCACCCATCAGTCGTCCGGACTCGCCGAGCATCGGGGCGAGGCGCGCGCGCCCCACTGCAGGAATCTTCGATGCGAACATGCGGTCGAGCCACGCATAGGCGCCGGGGCCGGTTACCTCGTACTTGGCGTATCCGCTTGCATCAAACAATCCGACGTTATCGCGAACATTTATGCATTCTTCAGCGACGACTTCAAAAGCATTCGAACGCTTGAAAGTAGGCGTCTCAAACGCTTCATCGCCTTGACGCGCGAACCACATCGGCGTCTCGAGTCCGTAGCTGACGCCAAAGACCCCGTTTTTGTCCTGCTGATACTCATAGAGCGGCGTGGTGCGCATCGGGCGACCAGCGGGCCACTGCTCGTTCGGACGGGCGAGGTAGAAGCGGTGCTCGTAGAATTCTTGTGCTTTTGCGGTGACAAAATTCTGAGTCAGCTTCGGAAAGCGCGCCACGTCGAAACCGAACACATTGTCCGACGGCTCGCCGTTAATCATCCACTGCGCGAGTGCGAGACCCATGCCGCCGCCCTGGCTGAAACCAGCCATGCAGCCGCAAGCGGCCCAGTAGTTTCGCTTGCCGCGCACCGGACCGACGAGCGGGTTGCCATCCGGAGTAAATGTGAAGGGACCATTCACGATGCGCTTAATGCCAGCGTTACCAACGCTCGGGAATCGCTCAAAGCCCTTCATGAGTTCGTTCTCAAGCTTCTCGAGATTCGGCTGAAGAAGGTCGGTCTCTCCATACTCCCACGGCGTCCCCGCCAACGACCACGGCGTCGAGTTTTTCTCGTAGACGCCGAAGAGCACGCCCTTGTGCTCTTGTCGCATGTATATTTCGCCGTCCAGGTCCACCATGACGGGAATTTCTTTCCCGAACGCTTCGAGTTCCGGAATCGTCTCGGTGATCAGGTAATGGTGTTCCATCGGGATGAGCGGAAGCTTGACGCCGGCCATCATTCCCACTTCGCGCGCCCACAGGCCTGCAGCGTTGACCACGTGCTCGGCATGGATGACGCCTTTGTCGGTGTACACATTCCACGTGCCGTCAGGCCGTTGCTCGAGGCTTTCCACCTTCGTATGCTGATGAATCTCAGCGCCTTGTTTCCTGGCTGCGCGCGCATAAGCCTGCGTTGCGCCGTAAGGATCAAGGTGACCCTCGTCAGGTGTCCACAAACCGCCCAGCACTTCTCCAACCTCTGCGAGCGGGCAAAGCGCCTTGATTTCCGAGGGCGTGATGAGCTCACTCTCGATGCCCATGAAACGGTGCCGGCTCGCCTCAGTACGCAGGAACTCCCAGCGCTCCGGCGTCGCCGCCATGGCCACGCCGCCCGGCACGTGCAGCCCGACGTCCTGGTCGCCGATTTCCTGAATCTCCTTGTAGAGCGCGATCGTGTAGGCCTGGAGCCGCACCACGTTGGGGTCGCTATTGATGGAATGGAAGCCCGCTGCCGCGTGCCATGTCGAGCCGGCCGTCAGTACTTTGCGCTCAAGCAGCGCGACATCTTTCCAACCAAACTTGGTCAGGTGATAGAGAACCGAGCAACCAACCACACCGCCACCAATGACCACAGCCTGATAGTGAGATTTCATTTTTCCGCCAGTTTCAATCTATTCGTCTTCGCTTGAGTGAATCAGGAAGGCCCGTCAGTGCAATCCACCCAAAGGTGAATGTCGAGCCTCAAACTTAGGTAGCCAGAATTCGGGCCGAAACTCAAAAGAGTTGAGGTTATGCATCAAAATTTTCATGCAAGCTCAAAAGCGCCCCAACTCGCTGATATCATGAGATTTCCGTTCGACGCCTTATGTGGCGGGCGAAACGAGGGTAGGGAAATTCCTGAGGCGGTTTGACGCCGCGCGCGTAGCCTGCTTTTTTGGAATCCAGTACATTCCCGGACATCCAGACATTCAATCGCGTGCAGGCGCATCGGCCTGCCCCTATCGAGGCTGACAAGTGGCAACCCAGCGCAAACGTCTTCCACCACTCAACACCATCGCGGCTTTCGAAGCATCGGCCCGGCTGATGAGCTTCACGCGCGCAGCGGAGGAGTTACATTTGTCTCAGGGCGCCGTGAGTCGGCAGATTCAGGTGCTCGAAGAGCGGATGGGCGTGACGCTGTTCAATCGACGTCACAAGGAAATTCAGTTGACGCGCGCTGGGCTTATATTTCAGCAAGCCATCGCCCAAAGCCTCAATTCGATTCGTCGCGCGGTCACGATGATTGAAGCGCTGGATACCAGCACGGTTACCATCGCCGCAAGCAATGCGATGGCCAGTTTCTGGCTGATGCCGGCCATCATCGACTTCCGCAGTCAGTACCCCGACATCGACATACGGGTATTGGCGAGCAATTTACCCGTGGACCCATGGCAAGACCCTATCGACCTGGCAATACGTTACGGCGACGGACATTGGCCCAACATCACCAAGGTGAAGCTATTCGAAGAAGAGATCTTTCCGGTTTGTGCCCCCTCATACCAGCACGAGCACAACATCGAGAGCATTCAGGACTTGCTGAAGTGTGAGTTGATCGAGCTCGACTCGGGAATCTCCGAATTCAACTCTTGGGACGCGTGGTTTGAAGGAACCGGATATCAGCCTGGCGTATTGCACAAAAACATCACCGTGTCGAACTACGACCTTGTCTATCGGGCCGCATGCAGCGGCAAAGGTGTTGCGCTGGCATGGGCCTATGGTATCCCGCACGAAGCGCGCGAAACACTGCTGGTCCGACCGCTCGACATCTCCATCAAGACCGGCCTTTCCGAATACATCATCTACACCGAAAACGAGGAACTCAGCGCGCCTGCCCGCACGTTCCTCGAATGGCTGATTGACTTTGGCAAGCGGAGCCTGTGGACCTAACTCCCTCAGTACTCGACTGTGATGTTTGAAAGTGGCACTGAACAGCACGTCAGGATGTAGCCCTCATCGACTTCATCGTCCGTAATCCCGCCGTTGTGCTGCATGTCCACTTTTCCCTCGAGCATGCGCAGCTTGCATGTGCCACACACGCCCGACCGACAGGCGTTCGGTATCTTTACGCCACGCGGCGACGCGTGCACCGCGTCCAGGACCGTGGATCCTGATTCGCAGATTACATCGAAGCCAGAATCAGCAAGCCGAACGGTCGAAACATCTGCATTGGTGACTACGTGCGCTGGCGGCGAGTCAGGGATGTTGAAACTTTCCTGATGAAATTTGGCCGGGTCGCCGCCGTTGCGAACGAAGGTCTCCTTCATATCCGCCATGAAAGAGTCCGGCCCGCAACACAGCACCGTGCGCGACTTCCAACTGGGGACAAACTTATCCAGTAGGTCGCTACAGAGCCTGCCCGGCTGACAATCGCTGTTGCTCGAACGCGAGGCGAAAAAGCGCGGCACAATCCCGCGCGATACGGAGCCCATTTCTGTCAGCTCGTCGCGAAAGAGAATATCGTCTGACGTTCGCGCGAACTGCAGGAACTCGATGTCTGCTGCTTTTTCCTGCATGTGAAGTTGCCGAGCCATGGACATCAAAGGCGTGATTCCGACGCCTCCCGCAATGAGGAGCAACGGCTCGCTACGGTCATGCGGCAGCACGAAGTCACCGGTAGCGTGGGATACCTGAATCCTCATGTTGACCTGCAGCGTCTCGTGCAACCACGTCGATACCAGCCCGCCAGCCGAGTGTTTGACCGTAATTTCGAATTCGCCCGGCCCCTGACTTTCCGGGGCACAGGAGACGGTGTAACAGCGGTAGAGAGTCTCCTTGCCGATTTCCAGCCCCAAGGTCACGTACTGTCCGGCCTTGAACACGAACCCGCCGTCCGAGTTATCCGTACGGAATCGGAATGTCTTCACATTCCAAGTCTCGCTTCGAATATCGACGCACGTCGCCTCAACGAATGGACTGGAGGTCATGCTTGGGTGCACTCCACAGGAATGACGGTGGGCGCTCCTCGCAGCTCGCTTCGAAGCGTATCGAGATACCAACTGATGAATTCGGTCACTCCGCTTTCGACAAGCGGCGAATAAGGGCCGGGCTGATAGCCTTTCGAATTGATGCCTTGCTGATTCGCCTCCACGAGCTTCTGGTCCTGCGCGTTGGTTGCAGCCCAGACAGCAGTCAGCTCATTCAGGTTGTAGTCTTCGCCTTCTACCGCTTCGCTGCTGACCAACCACCATGTGGTCACTTGAGTTTCTGTCGGGCTCAGCGGGAGAATTCGGAACGCAACCGCGTGGTCGGAGAGCACGTGATTCCAGGTGTTCGGAAAGCGTAAAAGACGAAGCGAACCCACGTCAGCATCTTGATTGGTGCCGAGCAGCTTTTTGCTGGCAAGCGCGCCACTCATCGTAAATGACAGGCCGCGCTCCATGGCAACGCGTACGAGCCGGTATCCCTCATCGGTCTCGATGGGTTGGTGGGGCAGACCTGCGGCCGTCCAGCGCGCCTCGTCCTTCTCGCATTTGATTGCGTAGTCACCACCGAAACGAGGGTCAGTCGGTCCATCGAATTCAGAAATGGTCCTCAGAAGCTCAGGGTGACTGCCGGTGCAGTGATAACACTCGCGATTGTTTTCGAGGACGAGCTTCCAGTTGCCCTTCTCGATGATGGTCGTTTCGTGTGCAATTTTTGCGTTATCGAGTCCGTGGGGCCGGATGTACGGAGAGACCTTCTCCCTGAACTGCTCGAACGGAGCAGGCTCGTCAGCCAGAGAGATAAAGATGTAACCCTCCACGGTTTCGCAATGCACCGGCTTGAGAGAGAACGCCGACATATCGAAATCCTGACCCATTTCCTTGGCGAACATCAGCTTTCCGTCGAGTCCGTAAGTCCATTGGTGATAGGGGCAGACAAGCGTGGCGGATGAGCCTTTCTCGCCGGCACAGACGCGCGAGCCGCGATGACGACAGGTGTTGTAGAAGGCGCGGACGGTTTTGGCGCGGTCGCGAATGACCACGATGGAGCTTCGTCCAAGCTGGACTGTGAACCAATTTCCCGACTTCGGAATCTGCGCCGTCATACCCGCGAACAACCATTGCCGTTCCCAGATAAGCTCGAGCTCGCGATTGAACACCGCTTCGTCGGTGTAGAAGGGTTGCGGCAGCGACCGCCCAGGCTGACGGGAATCGATGAGAGCAGCGAATTGCGAATTTGACAGCATGATGAGTTTCTTTGTGAAGTACGGTGGGGAGACGACCTGTATGCCGATTTGAATCGCAACGAAAATTCAACGCAATCGAGAAATCCTGATGCTCTGCATGCGTTTCTGGCGGTCAGCGCTCGCGACCGGCTCGTAAGGAGCGCCCGAGCGACGGGACTTTGGCTACATAAGGCACGAGGCCGCGCCGAACGCGGCCTCGCTTTGATGGCACCTTTCCACGGTCACGAGCAGATTCGCCCGTGTCCGTCCGGAAAAAATCGGTTTAGAAGAGGTGGCGAAGCGCTACACGAGCAACGAACTGCTTGTTGCTTGAGGACGAGTTATCCGTACCCGTGATGTACGCCTGGTCCAGGAATGTACCGGTCGAACCAGACACCTTCTGGTACACGGTCTGGACGTACACGTCCGTGCGTTTCGAGAGGTTGTAGTCTGCCATCAGACCGAACTGGTTCCAGTTCGGATGCGAGTTGCCATTGCTGGCGTCGTAATGACCGCGGGTATACGTGTACATGCCGCCGACGAAAAACGTTGGCGTGATGTAGTACTGCGCATTCAGTTCGAAGTTGTCGAAGGTCAGCGAGTTGACGTTGATGCCCGCAGGGAAAGCTGACGGCGCCAAATAGCCGTTGCCAGTCGGATTATCGAGGTGGGTGTGGTCGTAGGCAAAGCCGACAGTTGCCAGTCCAATCTTATAGTTGATGCCCGCACCGAAGGTGCGCTCATGCCCTGCGAAGAAGCTTGCGTCGTTTGCTGCGACTGCACCTGTAGAGCCGACACCTACGTTGTTGATGTCCATGTATGCCACCCCAATCGTGACAGCACCGCCCGAGTAGCTAGCGCCAGCACTCATAAGGCGGTTGTTGGCGAACTGTCCAGCGGTATTACTGAAGCCGTACACGCCGCCAAACTTGAATCCTCCGAGATTCGGGCTCGCGTATTTGACTGAGTTACTCACACGAAACGAGTTGTCAGTGTTGTCGTTGTCGTACGGATGCGCAAAAAGATAACCCGCCCAGTTGCCGTTGGCGGTAGTCGGCGCCATGAAGTCAACCATAGAGTCGTACTGACGGCCCATGGTGAGCGCACCATATTGGCTGCTGACGCCGACATAAGCCTGCCGCCCAAACATGCGGCCGCCTTGATTGGCGCGTCCGCTATTGAGGTCGAAGCCATTTTCGAGCGCGAAGACGGCGTTCGTCCCTCCGCCCAAGTCCTCGTTCCCCTTCAGCCCCCAGCGACTTCCATATGCGTAGCCCGACGCCATCTCGAAGTTGTGATTGCCACCGGTATTGTTGGTGTAGTTGAGACCTTCATCAATAATCCCGTAGAGCGTGACCGTCGACTGCGCGAAGACCGTCGGGGCTGTAGCGAGCATCAATGCGAGGACGGTGAGTTGCCTTTTCATTTGAATCTCCAAACTTGCACATCGTTAATATGACTTGTGGCCCGAGCGGATAAGCGACGCCTGGCCTATTTGGGTAGTGCTTGGTGGAGACTAAGAAGCGCAAAAACGCGCCGCAAACCAAAGAATCGAATGCATTGCATTCGTTAAGGAATGAACCGCAAACACCTCGCACTGACGGCACATCGGGCTAGGCATGCTCTGGGCGAGCACACGGGCATAAGGGTTTTTTCGGAGGTGCACCGAATAGGTTTGTCACCAAAACAGCACACTTTCGACGCGCCGCAACCCTCTATCTATCGATGGTCAACGAAGGACAAAGACGAAGACGAACCCGCCGCAGGCGTGGCGTCGCACTATTGAACGCGATGGGTTTGATTGACGCGTGAAGAACGACTAAGGCACGCACGCAGACGAAAAATGGGCGTCTGCGTGGTGATTTGACGGTGGTTCAGGCAGAACGCCTGGTCTTACTTTTCGTTCTGTGCAGCGAAAAGTTCTGCAGATTCGAGCGTATTAACAAGCAACATGGTAATCGTCATGGGCCCTACTCCGCCCGGTACAGGGGTGGCATAACCCGCAACTTCTACCACCGACGGAAAGTCGATGTCGCCACAGAGCTTTCCTTCGTCAGTCTTATTCATGCCAACGTCGATCACAGTCGCCCCCGGCTTGACCATGGTACCGGTCAGCACCTTGCGCTTGCCTACTGCTGCGACCACGACGTCCGCGTTCCGTGTGTGCGCCGCCAAGTCCGGGGTTTTACTGTGACAGATGGTCACCGTTGCGCCGGCCTCGAGAAGGAGTAAAGCCATCGGCTTGCCAACGATGTTCGAACGACCGATGACGACGGCCTGCTTCCCTGAGACAGGGATGTTATAAGCCTCGAGCAACTTCATCACACCATAAGGCGTGCACGGTTTGAAACGAGCACTGCCGGTCATCAAGGCGCCTGCGTTTGCAACGTGGAATCCATCGACATCTTTTTCAGCAGAGATCGCCTCGATGACTTTGTGACTGTCGATGTGCTTTGGCAGCGGCAACTGCACAAGAATTCCGTGCACGGTCGGGTCCGCGTTAAGTTCAGCAATACGGTTGAGCAAATCGCGTTCAGTCGTCTCTGCAGGAAGGCGGTCTAGTGTAGACCGCAGCCCGTGCTGCTCGCACGCCTTGACCTTGTTCCGCACATAAACCGCGCTCGCCGGGTCATCCCCTACCAGAACGACCGCCAGCCCCGGAACCACGCCTTTGTTCAGCAGCTCCGCTGCACGAGCTGAAACCTCATTCCTCAACTTGTTGGACACTGCCACGCCATCGATGACTGTCGCCTGACTCATTTCAACTCCGCTTGGTCCTTGGCAGCAACCACAACGTCGCCGCCAAAATCAGTAATGCTCATCACTGTACATGACTGCTGCGACGTGTAACTTCATCATTTTTTTGCATGCATAGGCCCAGAAATCGCATATTTCGGAGACCTTGTCGAGCTACCCTGGCAAGAGTAAATTCCGTACACATCTGAACATTTAAGCTAATTCTCTTGGAAACCGAGTACAACTGCCTGCCGATAGACTTGCCTCTGGAGTGCCGACGCCTCTTCCTGCGCAGATGGAAACCGACGGAGCTCGAAGGTGGGCTGCAACGGGCGCACGTGAACGTCGAAATTTGGGTTCGATATGAGAATTCGTCCGCGGAGACAGACGTACTCGAGGACGTCCTGGACTACAACGTCATGCGTGACGCGCTCCTGCTAGCTGGCGCTCCAGACTCATGGGCATTCGTAGACAGGGCACTTGAGGAACTAATGAAAGCCCCTATCGAGGCCGCGCGCGTTGAGCTTGTGTACGGAGACCCAAGCGAGCCATGGCGTGGTTCACGCTGTGCCAGCCGCTAATTCGCAACGCCGGATTTTTGCGCGGCACGCTTAAAAGACCTCACCCTTGCTTTAGGAACAACTCAATGTTTGCTCATGTTCAACCATATGCTGGCGACCCCATTCTGGGTTTGATGGAAAAATTTGCACAGGATTCGCGACCACTGAAGGTCAACCTCGGCGTCGGTATCTACTACGACGAAGAGGGCCGAATTCCGGTACTGCAGTCCGTGAGAGCTGCGGCCGCGCGCGTCTTTGAATCGAACACGCCCACTTCATACTTGCCAATCGAAGGTGACCGGAACTACCGCTCCCAAGTGTCGGGGCTCCTTCTTGGCAAGGAGGTCAACGACCTCCATGATTCGCTCGCCGTCATCCAGTCCCTTGGAGGAAGTGGCGCGCTCAAGGTCGGCGCGGACTTTTTGCGCTATCACTTTCCTGAAAGCACGATCTATGTGAGCGATCCCACTTGGGACAACCACATCGGCATTTTCGAAGGCGCTGGGTTTACCGTCGGTCGGTATCGCTACTACAACCCAAATACAAAAGGCCTCGACTTCGACGGCATGCTTGAAGATTTCGGTCGTCTGGCTGAGCACGACATCGTTTTGCTCCATCCCTGCTGCCACAATCCGACTGGTGTCGACCCCAGCCGCGACCAGTGGCTAAAGATTCTCGACGTGGTGCTGGCGCGCAACCTTATCCCGTTCGTTGACATGGCCTATCAGGGTTTTGCTGAAAGCCTTGCCGATGACGCCTTTGTCGTACGCGAGCTTGCGCGCAGAAAGGTCGACTTCCTGGTCAGCAATTCATTCTCGAAGATCTTCTCTCTTTATGGAGAGCGCTGCGGCGCGCTGACCGTACACTGCTCCAAACCCAAGGAAGCGGCCAATGTCCTCGGGCAACTCAAGTTCACTGTTCGCAGGAACTATTCCAGTCCGCCAACCCAAGGCATGCGACTCATCGCCACCGTGCTCTCCGATGGATTGCTGCAACAGCAGTGGGCCGGCGAGCTTGAAGGTATGCGCCGTCGAATCGCATCTATGCGAACGCAACTGCACGACACACTGAGCGAACTTGTGCCGGGAAGGAACTTCGACTACCTCATCAAGCAACGCGGCATGTTTGCTTACACTGGGCTCTCTGCTGCACAGGTGGCCACGCTGCAATCCGAGTTCGGCGTGTATGCGGTCTCGAGCGGCCGAATTTGCGTTGCCGGCCTGAACAATTCGAATGTCGATTACGTGGGCGAAGCTTTCGCCCGAGTCATGCGGTAAGCTCGCAGCCGCTTTAGGATTGGGTCGCTCGCTCAAGCAAGCGACCCATAGTTCCAACGATGTTGGTACAGCCTCCCCTCGCGGCGCCGCCAATCTCTCAGGTTCTTTAACGAGTCTCTTAGTGGACGCGTGCGATTTGCACCATCGCTCTGAAGCGTTTCAGACGTCGAATTCCTCGGCAGCGTCACTCAGCCAGTCGATGAGAAAGCCGGCCATCGATACGTCGAAGTACAGGACGTATTCACATGTGTCCCTGTGCAGAAGCATGGCCGGCAATCCTGCGAAGCGTGTCGTGACCGTAGCGCCAACCGGAAATGCCGTCGCATGCAGGTCAATCGCACATCCTTTTGCAACAAAGTCAGCAGCTACATCACCAGCAACAAGAAAAGATACCCGGCTATCCGACACCAAGGTGACTGTCGAAAACTGATCAGCTAGCGCCTTGGTGAGTTCATCGAGGATACCCAACTCTTCCTCCACAGCGCAGAGGACGAGCCATTCGTTTGGCCCGACCCACGCGAGCCGTTTCGATTTATCTTGAGTTGAGCGCTCAGGGAGAGGCAAGTTCAGCGCCAACACCGACTCGATAATGGCTCGCGTCTGTGCGGACTCGCTGTCCCCCTGGATTCGAATGATTCCATGCAGGGGGACCTCCGAAACGCGCAGTGAGGGAGTATCGACCGGGAAATTGTGTCCCCTAAAAAATTGCGATGTGACCGTCGTGCGGGCTTGCAGCTTAAGCATTGAGACGCTCTCCCTTTGGGTCGAAATGGGCAGTAGGGACGACACGTGCCAGAATGACGCGACCGTTGGAATAGATTCGAACCTCTTCACCCAGCCGGCTAAAACCATCGCGAAGGATGCCCAATCCGATTGACTTCTTCAGTGTCGGGCTGAGGCAGGACGAGGTTACATATCCGTCAGAGCGAGATGGCTGACCCGCTGCGTAGGCGTCGACGAAGTGGCCGCCTACAGGTAATTGCGACGAGGCGTTAAGGCTTTCAAGACCGACAAACTCCAGACGACCGCTCCTCTTATCTTCTGGACGTTGCAGCGAGCGTCGCCCGATAAAATCGTCCACCTTTTTCTCGATGACTTTTCCCCATCCAATATCAAGTGCGTTGGAACATCCGTCCGTGTCGGCGCCGACGTGAAGGTAGCCTTTCTCCGTACGCATGACCTCGAGCGCCTCGACGCCGTACGGCGTTATGCCAAACGGCTCACCGGCTTCGGCCATGAAGGTCCAAAGTGCCTGACCGTATCTGGCTGGAACGGATATCTCGTAAGTCACTTCACCTGTAAAGCTTGCGCGCAAGATGCGCGCGTTCGCTCCGGCGAACTTGCCGGACCTGAACTGCATGTGAGGAAATGCCGTAGCCGAAAAATCGATGTCAGATTCCACCTGTTGCATAACATCACGGGCCTTCGGACCGGAAATCGTCACGTTCGCCCACTGCGTGGTCACGTTATTCACGTGGACTTTCAAGTCAGGCCATTCGCACTGGAGGTATTCCTCCATCAGAAGGAAGACGCGCCCTGACGCCGCGCTTGTCGTGTGCACGAGAAAGTGGTCTTCGGCCAGCCGTACCACGACGCCATCATCGATAAGAACGCCGTTGTCGTTTGACAGCATGGCGTACCGCGCCGAGCCTGGTTTGACGGTGGTGAGGTTGTTCACGTACATGCGGTTTAGAAACCTGGCGGCGTCCGGCCCTTTCACCTCAAGCTTGCCAAGCGGCGACCCATCAAACATACCGACGTTGTTTCGAACCGCGGCCACCTCCCGATGCGTTGCTTGAACGATGTCTTCGGTTCCACGCGGATAAAAGTCAGGACGTTGCCAGCCATAGTCGCCAAACTTCGCATTCAGAGCGCGGTGGGTACTCGTCGCATGAAGGCTCTGATACGGGGCATAGAGTTTGCCTACTGTGCCGCCGGCGAACGCCCCTAGCGTCACGGGCTGATAAGGCGGTCGAAAGCGCGTCGTTCCCACCTTGACGATGGGTCGACCGCTAAGCTCGGCCATCACTGCCAGGATATTGAAGTTGCTGGACTTGCCCTGGTCAACGCTCATACCGCCGGTCGTATATCGCTTCACATGCTCGACCGATACGAAGTTTTCGCGCATCGCGAGTTCGACGTCCGACACCTTCACGTCGTATTGGAAGTCGAGCCACTGCTTGTTGGTCGGCGCGCCTTGCGTGTACCAGTAGGGCTGTATGCGTAAAGTCTCCTCATGCTCTGCGTCGACAACTGGTGCGAGCAAGTCTGGCGCATCCGTAACAGCCAGCGCACGCAGCGTCTCCATCGCCCCCGACGTTGCCTCCTCCAGACATTTCGCGAGCGAGAAGGCGCCATTGGCGGCGCCAACAACTTTGACGGACTGCGCACACGCATCGGGGACGAGACACAATTGGGTGTCGTCGAGTTTCAGCGAACCGCCGGCTTGACTGAACAAATGAATGGTCGGCGTCCAGCCGCTCGACATTGCCACCAAATCACACGGCACCGTTTGATGCGGGGCCTCGAGATTTCCTGCCTGCAAGTGCTTCGCCAGCTTCACCGCCCTGACTTTTCGCTTACCCATGACGTCAGCGATTCCGTAGCCGACATAGTGTTTTATGCCTGCCGCTTTCAACCTGGTCGTGAGAGCTGTATCGACCACCGGGCGCGTGTCGACGACAGTTAGCGAACGCACCCCGACAGCATGCAGGTCAAAAGCGGTCAGATACGCGTTGTCGTTATTTGTCGCGATGACGACGTTGCTACCGGGCAGCACGCCGTGGTGGTTTACATACATTCGCACAGCCGACGCAAGCATGACACCGGGGCGGTCGTTATTTGCGAAAACCAACGGACGTTCAAGCGCACCCGTTGCCAAAATGACTGTGCGCGACCGGATTTTCCAAAGCCGCTCTCGAAGGCGTCCGCTCTGGTTCACTGGGCCCAAGTGGTTTGCAACCCGCTGCTGAGCAGACAAGACGTTGTGTTCGTAATACCCACTTACGTTGGTTCGAGGGAGCAGTTGGACGTTGTCCATCTTCTCCAGGCGAGACACCATGTCCCGCACCCAATTTGACGCCGGAGCGCCGGCGATCTGGAAGCGCTCTCCGAGCAGGGAGCCGCCGAACTGTTCCGCGTCGTCGGCAAGGATGACTCGCAATCCGGCCGAGCCAGCAAGGAACGCCGCGCGCAGACCAGCGGGGCCGCCGCCCACTACGAGCACGTCGCAATGAGCATTTCGCTTTTGATACTTCTGCGCGTCAGGGACTGTCGGTGACTTTCCCAAGCCAGCGACCGGACGCACGAGTCGCTCATAGAAGTGCCAACTCGGCCAAATCATCGACTTGTAGTAGAACGACGCCGGCAGCAGGCTGGAAAACTTGTCCAGCACGCCCATCAAATCGCAATTGGCGTTGGGCCATGCGTTTTGGCTCTTGGCCTTCAGTCCATCGTACAGCGGCATGAGCGTCGCGCGGACGTTCGGTTCATCAAACCCCCCGGCCTCAAGCTGGACCAAACCGTTGGGCTCTTCAATACCACGGCCCATAAGACCGCGCGGACGGTGCAGCTTGAAACTTCGGCCGACAATGTCGACGCCATTGGCGAGGAGAGCCGCCGCGAGCGTGTCTCCCTGAAGCGCCATGTATCGCTTTCCATCGAAGGAGAACTCGACCTCCCGGCGATGCGAACCAGACGTTTCGGCGAATACCGGCACGCGCTTATACCGTTTCATGGACGCCTCCTTCCAGGCTCAGCGCGTACGGGCCACTGCGAGGAACCTCTTCAAACGTGAAAATCTTCAGCAGCGCATGTGTCACGGTATCCCGCTCGATACCGAACCATTGCCTGCATCCGAAAGTGTGGCGCCAACGTTCAAGGCTAGCGCCACGAGCGTTCTCGCGGCTGAAGAGGTAGTCGCTCCATTCCTCGTCGCTCAACTTCGCCGGTGTGGCGGGCCGGACCCGCTGATAAGGGCCGCCGAAAGTAAACTCGTCTTCATCCCGCAAGCTTCCGCAATAGGGGCAAGGAATCCGTAACATGGGTCTTTCCGTTTAATGTTCGACGCCGGCAGCCGCCGCTTCATTCACGAAGCGGCCCATGGAAAACCGGTCAAGAGCAAAGGGTTCGATAAGAGGATGCGGACGGTCGTTGGCGACGGTGTAGGCCATCGTTTCTCCCCCTACTGGTATCGCCTTAAAACCCCCGGTGCCCCAGCCTGTGCTGATGAACAGTGACTTGACTGGTGTCTTTCCGAGAATCGGGCTCGAGTCAGGCGAGATATCAACGATGCCTGCCCACTGACGCATGAGCTTGAGGCGACTGAACGCCGGAAACATATTGAGGGTCGCGCTCAGCGTGTCTTCGAGGGCCGGCAGCGTACCCCGCTGGCCATACGAAGGGTACGCATCGGTCCGGCCACCAATGAGGATTTCGCCTCGGTCTGACTGGCTTACATAGGCATGCACAGCAGGCGAATTCACGACGCCATCCAGAATGGGCTTAACGGGTTCGCTCACCATCGCTTGCAACGGCATCGACACAATCGGTAATTTGATACCTGCCATTCGTGCAACTACGGACGAGTTTCCGGCAACGGTGATGATGACTTTGTCTGCGGCGACGAATCCCTTTGCCGTCTGCACACCCTGGATACGATTTCCGGAAATGCTTAAGCCGGTGACTTCGCAGTTCTGGATGATGTCTACGCCCATCGCATCAGCGCCACGCGCGTATCCCCAGGCTACAGCGTCGTGGCGCGCAACGCCTCCACGCCGCTGAATAAACCCGCCCATGACAGGGAAACGTGCCTCCTTGCTCACGTCCAGAAGCGGGAGGTACTCGTGAATCTGTTCAACGCTGAGCATCTCGGCGTCGATTCCTTGCAACTGGATCGAGTTCGACCAGCGGTTTAGACCATCAAGCTGATGTGGTGTATGCGCCAGCGTGAGGACGCCGCGCTGACTAAACATCACGTTGTAATTGAACTCTTTGCTCAGCCCCTCGTAGAGTTGCAAAGAGCGTTCAAAAAATCGCGTGCTTTCTGGGTAAAAGTAGTTGGAGCGAATAGCCGTTGTGTTACGGCCAGTATTGCCACCGCCCAACCAACCCTTCTCTATGACAGCGACGTTGGTGATGCCGTGATTCTTCGCCAGATAGTAGGCGGTCGACAGCCCCTGGCCGCCACCGCCGATGATGACCACGTCATAGCGACGCTTGGGCTCGCTCGTGCGCCACGCCGGGGTCCATCGCCGATGACCGCTCAACGCGTGTTTTGCGAGAGACCAGAAAGAGTAGTGTTCCAAGCGAACCTCTGCGACAGGAGTTACAGAATGACCGTTCGATGGCCATTAAGGAAAATTCGACCGTCGCTGAAGAGGCGTACGGCGTTTGCGAGCGCGACTGCCTCGGTGTCCTGTCCCACGAGAACCATGTCGTCCGCGGTGTACGCGTGGTCAATAGGCTTGACCTCTTGCGCGATGATGGGACCTTCATCGAGGTCGCTCGTCACAAAGTGAGCGGTTGCACCAATCACCTTGACGCCGCGCTCGTGCGCCTGATGGTAAGGACGAGCGCCCTTGAAGCCTGGCAGGAAGGAATGGTGGATGTTGATGGCCTTCCCTTCGAGCCGCCGGCTCATTTCGTCGGACAGAATCTGCATATAGCGCGCGAGGACGAGGAGTTCGGCTCCCGTCGTCGCGAACAGGTCGAGTATCTGCGCTTCCTGCTGAGGCTTTGTTTCCCGCGTAATCGGGTAATGATGAAACGGGATGCCGTACCATTCCACTAGACTCCGACAGTCGTTATGGTTCGAGACGACACCGACGATGTCGATTGCCAAAGCACCAGCGCGCCACTTGGTAAGCAGTAGGTTCAGGCAATGGTCATATTTCGAAACTGCAATCAACACTTTCGGACGGTATGCCGCCGGACGAATTGCAAACCGCATGTCCAGTTCGTTTGCCAGCGATGAAAGCTTCTGGTTGAGTTCGTCAATGCCGCCGTTAAGTACGTGGTCGTCGAATACCATGCGCGCAAAGAAATGCTTAGTCTGCGGGTCACCGTAGTGGAACGACTCCGTGACGTACGCACCCTGCTGGAAAAGCAGATTCGACACCTTGGCGAGAATGCCGAGACGGTCGGGGCATTGGAAAGTGAACAGGTAGTTCGTTGCTTCAGTTGCTTGCGTCGTTGCGGTCATGATGGCCTACGGAAACAAAGGTTGACGGTCCTGCATCTGGGCTGCCGGCAGGCACTGAAGCCCCCGCCAGTCCATCACTTGAATTCACACGCAACTCGCTCGACCGCGAGACGCGCAGCATTACAGTCAGCTCCGACTACCAGTGATCAGGCCGCCGGCAGACCCACTCAGTCGGCGACGACGGCAAAGAAACAATAATTTTTTAATGTTTCCATCCGTAAGCGTGACCGGTTCCTCCCGACGCGCCAGCCGCCTCTGCCTGCGATACGTGAACTTTCCTGCTTGCTTGGAAGCGAGTATAAGTATCGACACAGAGAAGAACAATAAAAATTTATTGTTACTTGTTTATCGTTAACCCGTAACACCTTAGGGAAGGAAGTGCGAACTCTGCCCTCCTGTAATAGACTCTGCACGCACGCCAACTAACGCCCGACCGATGAGCACTGCCCCGAAACAAGAAAAGCCGCAACGCGCACCCGCTCGCCGAACCCAGGAAGAGCGCAGCGATGCAACACGTCGCCGCATTGTGCAATCTGCCATGCGCCTCCTCCACAAGAAGGGCTTCCGGGCCACGAACCTCCAGGACATCGCACGAGGTGCCCGGGTAACGCTCGGCGCTTTGCAACATCACTTCGCAAATCGGCAAGTGCTGATGGAGCGTCTCATTGACGAAGTGATGGCGCCGCTGTCCGACGACGGCGTTGTCTGGCCGCCGGCGACACTGCCCCTGGACGAGCGGGCGAAGGAGTTTGTCCGGCTCGCATGGCAAACGATTTATGGCGTGCCGAGCTACGTGGCTGCCTGGAGCTTGTTTTTTGGGTGCAAGGCCTCGCCAGAACTATTCGAGCGGATAGACGCGACTCGGGCTCGGTCGGATCCCGTTTTCTTTTCACGATTCATCACCTGCTTTCCGGAAATCGAAAAGAATCACCCTGCGCCTGAGCAATTTGCCGGCTTCGTGTTTGCCACGTTACGCGGCATGGGTTTGTTCGGACTGTTTGACGTCGCGCAAGCGGAAACTGACGGTCAGTTGGGGGTGCTTGTACAGGTCATCGTCCAAGCCGGCCAAAGACACCCATAAAACCGAGGGGGCGCCTGCTATTCCTCAAATATAGGGGCCGGTGACCTGCCTTCATCGAACAGTACGATATCGGACCAATGCGAGCCAATCGAAGGTCTTAATCTAGGCCATTGAAAGCAGGATTCCAGTCAGAGACTTCGAAATCGGCAGCCTGAGCTTCAGCAATCCGGCGCTGGGCGACTAATCAGCTTCGCCTATTCGCGTTCGCGCATTTGCGTTTCTGCGCAGCATCTGTGAGCCCACCGTCCTGTTGACGCGGGGCCATGGCTTTTTTGTCAGGTCGGCCAATGCTTCGACGCCCGCGGTGCCTTCTTTGCCTGGTCGAATTCGAGCAGCAGCATGTCGCGAAACCCCTTTGCCGCCGTAGACAACGGACGAGCGGTCGACGTAATCAGATACGCGCGATAGTCGATGCGCGGCTTGAACGCGGCGATGTGATAGCCCAGATGCGCGAACTCGAGCGCCGACTCGCGGATCACGAGCCCGACGCCCAGACCATGCGCCACCATATGGCAGACCGTCGATGCCCACGGGGTCTCCGCGCGAATGCGTCGCTCGACGCCGCTCGAATCGAACACCGCATCGATCGACGTGCGCGCCTTCACCTTAGCCGCCATCGAAATGAAGTCTTCCCCGGACAGATCGGACGGCTGCAACACAGGTCGTCCAGTCAGCCGGTGCCCTTTGGGCAGAATGCAGACGATCTCCGAACTGGTGATTTCCTCGCTGCGCAAACCCTCGCGATCCGATGCGCGCAGCGCGATACCGAGATCGATGGTCTGCCGCGACACGGCTTCAATCACGCTATCGGTCGACATCGGCTCCAGCGACGTCAGCAGTTCCTCACGCCCCGCGACATAGCGTGTGATTCGCTCGGTGATCCAGCCCTCGGCGAATGCGGGAAATACGCCGACGCGCAAATAGCCGCGCCGCGTGGTCCCGATTTCTCTCGCCACCTCGTTCAGATAATCGAGCCCGCGATATACCTGCGAGACTTCGGCGAAGAAAATTTCCGCTTCCGGCGTGGGCACCAGCTTGCCTCGGCGCCGCTCGAAAGCGACGAAACCGGCCTCCTGCTCGAACCGCTCGATCATCCGGCTCACGGCCGGCTGCGATACGTTCAGGCGCTGCCCTGCGGCGGTGATAGAGCCATGCGTCATCACCGCGACGAACACTTCCATCTGCTTGGCATTGAGCCTGGCCACGAGCGTGTCCCTCCGATTATTGCTGCAATGCGGCAGCGTTGAAAGCCCACCGTGCAGCGATCTTAGGGCATTACATAGAATAGGATCAAACGAACAAAATTGTAGTGGATGTAATAGTTTTGCCTGCCTATAGTCGCTCCATCGACACATTTCGCACCTTTCGAAACGACTGCTTCACGAGGACAGGCCAGTGGACATTGAAGCTCGAAAAGACATGCAGGACCCGGCATCGTTTTTCACAAAGACGCCGCTCGCCCACCGGAATAATGGCGGAGCGTACAAGCCCGGTGCGCAGCAGCCTGCGGGCTTGCGCATTCAAGCGCGTCCGAAGAAATCCGACTGGTTCTGGTACGCCATGCTGCTCGTCGTCGTCGTACTGTTCGTCGAACTGGTCGTCGACAACCCGCGCTGGCAATGGGACATTGTCGCCCATTACCTGTTCAACAAGCGCGTGATGGAGGGATTAGGGAATACGCTGATCCTGACCGTGCTATCGAGCGCGCTGGGTCTGTGTTTCGGGGTCGTGATCGCTGCCTGCCGGATGGCGGACAATGCAGTGCTGCGCGCCGCCGGCTACGTGTACATCTGGATCATCCGCGCGACGCCGCCGCTTGCAATGCTGCTGTTCCTGTTCTTTCTGTCGGCGCTGATCCCGCGGCTCTATCTGCCGCTGCCGTTACTTCACGCGAATCTGTTCGACATCGACACCAACCACATCATCTCGCGCTTCAGCACGGCCGTGATCGGACTCGCGATGTACCTCGGCGGCTATAGCGCGGAAATCTTTCGCGGCGGCGTCTCAGCCGTCGATCGCGGACAGCGCGAAGCCTGCAAGGCGATCGGCATGAGCGATTTCCGCATGATGTGGCATGTGGTCATGCCGCAAGCAGTGCGCATCATCATTCCACCGCTCGCCAACGAACTGATCACGATGTTCAAGAACACGTCGCTCGTCACGGTGATCGGTTACGTCGAACTCCTGACGACCGTGCAGCTGATCTACGCGACCAACTTCGAAACGATTCCGCTGCTGACCGTCGCCTGTATCTGGTATCTGGCGCTGACGAGCCTCGCAATGGCGGCGCAGAGTCTGCTTGAACGTCACTTCAGGAAGGGAGTACGGACGTGAACTCGATCCACAACGACACATCGGCGATGAACGACACGACACACTTTCTCGACATGCGCGCCGTCACGAAGCAGTTCGGCGACTTCACCGCGCTGGATGCTGTGGACTTCTCATTGTCCAAAGGCGAAGTCGTCGCGATGATCGGGCCGTCCGGTTCGGGCAAGAGCACACTGCTTCGCTGCATCAATATGCTCGAATTGATCGACGCCGGCAGCATCACCTTCAAGGGCGAAGTACTCGGCACGGAAATGCGCGGTACGCGCTGCGTGCGCCTGCCGAAGAAAACGCTCGACCAGCAACGCCGTTACTTCGGCATGGTCTTTCAGGGCTTCCATCTGTTCCCGCACTATTCAGCGCTCGACAACGTGTTGGCCGGCCCCAGCATAGTCGGGGGCAAGCGCAAGCGCGACGTGATGGAGCGCGGCAAGTATCTGCTGACGCGCGTTGGACTCGCCGACCGAATGCACCACTACCCGGCCGAACTGTCCGGCGGACAGAAGCAGCGCGTCGCGATTGCACGTGCGCTCGCAATGGAACCAGAAGTGATGCTGTTCGACGAGCCGACCAGTGCGCTCGATCCGGAACTCGTCAACGAAGTGCTCAACGTAATCAAGGAGCTGGCGCTCGCGGGCACCACGATGGTCGTTGTCACGCACGAGATGGAATTTGCGCGCAAGGTGGCAAGCCGCGTGGTGTTGATGGACGCCGGCCGCATCGTCGATGAGGGAACACCGACCTACATCTTCGACGGCGGTGGAACCGAACGCTGCAAACGTTTCCTTTCGAGCCTGCGCACCTAGTGCATGAGGCTAATCGGTTACCTGGAAACTTCGATCGGGATTGAAAAAATGACTGCTACAGACGGAAAGATCAGAATTGGCCTGTCAATGCGCTATCTGGGTTATCACATGGCCGCATGGCGGCATCCGGATGTGCCCGCGGCAGGCGCTATCGATTTCAATTATTTTCTTCGTACTGCAAAGAAAGCCGAAGAGGCAAAGCTCGACATGATTTTCTTTGCTGACGGAATCGGCGTCCGCGCAAACGACACACCTAAAGGATCGCTCGCCCGCGACGCAAAGAATGCCGAACTCGAACCGCTGACCTTGCTGGCGGCGATCGGTGCGTGCACCTCGCACATCGGCCTCGTCGCAACGGCTTCGACGACGTACAACGAGCCTTTCCATATCGCACGCAAGTATGCGTCGATCGACCATATCAGCGGCGGTCGCGCGGGCTGGAACGTCGTCACGTCGTGGTCGCAGCAGGAAGCGTGGAATTTCAGCCGCGACGAGCATCTCGGCTATGAAGAGCGTTACGAGCGCGCGGACGAATTCGTCGAAGTGGTCAGGAAGCTGTGGGACAGCTGGGAAGACGACGCGTTTATCCGTGATAAGGCGAGCGGTGTCTTCTATGACGAGGCGAAGCTGCACGTGCCGAATCACAAGGGCAAGCACTTCAAGGTGCGCGGCCCGCTGAACTCCGCGCGCACGCCGCAAGGCCGGCCGATCATCGTGCAAGCCGGTGCCGCCGAAGCGGGGCGCCAGCTTGCCGCACGCTATGCAGATGTCGTCTATAGCAATGCGAGCAGCATGGAAGGCGCCAAGGCTTACTACGACGATCTCAAAGGCCGCCTTGTGAAATACGGCCGCACGCCGGATCAACTTTTGATCATGCCCGGCGTCACCCTGTATGTCGGCAAGACGCGCGGCGAAGCGCAGGACAAATTCGATCAGTTGCAAAACCTGATCGATCCGCTTAGCGGACTGGCCATTCTGTACGGCGTGCTCGGCGATCTCTCCGAATACGAACTCGATGGCCCGGTGCCCGATGTCGGCAATCAGCGTGTGCGCAGTATCGCCGAGAATCTGCTCGCGCTGGCGCACAGGGAAAACCTGACGATCCGCCAGATGTACAAGCGCGTGGCTTCGGGCAACAACTGGCAGATCATCGGCACTGCGGAAGACATCGTCGACGAAATGGAAAAGTGGTTCCGGGCCGGCGCCGCGGATGGCTTCAATATTTGCCCAGCGACGTTGCCACAAGGTGTCGACGATCTGACGCAATACATCCTTCCCGAGTTGCGCAAGCGTGGACTGTTCCGCACCGAGTACGAGGCGGGCACGCTGAGGGGCAATCTCGGACTGCAGCCCCTGCACTTCGGCGACTAAATTTCGTCGACTAAAAAGCATCATGCGCCGCTTGCCAACGAGCGGCGCCTTTCCGACACGAGGCGTTTCACATGAGCACCGACACGACCGATGAACTTTTCCGCAATGCGATGGCGCGCTTCACCAACGGCGTCACGGTCATCACGACCGCTATAGGCGGCACGCCGTTCGGCCTGATCGCGACATCGGTGTGCAGCCTGTCAGCCGATCCACCGACGGTGCTCGTCTGCGTAAACCGAAGCGCGAGCGCACACGACGTGATCCTGCGCGCGAAGGTGTTTGCCGTCAATCTGCTATCCGCCGATCAGAAGAACGTCGCACAACGCTTTGCCACCGAGAAGGGGCGGTCCCGTTTCGATCCGGCGCAATGGAGAGCTGGCAAGAGTGGCGCGCCGTTGCTGACCGGCAGTGTCGTCTCTCTCGATTGCAAAGTCATCGCGACGCACAACGGATATTCGCATACGATCTTTATTGGCGAGATCACGGATTCATCGACGCACGAGGATCCGTCCGCGCACTGTCTGTTGTGGCATCAGCGGCATTTCGCGGCCGCGGCGATGGAAGCGCGATGAGCGTCACAGCAGAACTTACGCTTTAGTCCGCTCAACCCCATTCGAATCGTCCCCACATCATGACCAAGCCCATCCGTTTCACCCGGATCGTTGCGCGACTCACCGTCGCCGCCGTGCTCTGTCTGAGCGTTGCACCGTACGTCGTGTCACCGGCTTTCGCCGAAGACGCGGCGAATCTAGACACGATCGCCGCCAACCCTGCGCTCTCCGCGCTCGTGCCGGAGTTCTATCGTCAGAAGCAACCGATCACGGTTGCGGTCAATCCGGAGATCGCGCCCGTCAAGTTCATCGACGAAGACGGCGAGGTGGCGGGTTTCGCGCCCGATCTGATCTCTGCCGCGGCTAAAGTGCTAGGGCTGAAAATCAGGTTCGCGCAGGCTTCGTTCGATTCGTTGATTCCGGGCCTCGCAGCGGACCGCTTCGATGTGCTGCTGTCGCTTGGCGATTTTCCCTCGCGCCATAGCAAAGTGACGTTCATCGACTACTTAAACGTCGGCCAGACGATCGTCGCCTCGTCGAAGCGGCAATTGACGCTCAAGTCGCTCGACGATCTATGTGGGATGCAGATCGCGCTGCCGCGCGGCACAGCGCCGCTGCAACGGGCGAATGAAGTGAGCAACAAATGCGTGGCGGACGGTAAGAAAGCTATCTCGATCGCCACCTATCCGGACACCAACATGACACTGATGTCACTGACCAACGAAGCAAGCCAGGCCGTATGGATCGACTCGCCCGCTGCGAATTACAACATCAAGAAGTTTCCGGACAAATATCAGGCGGTGTTCTACTACAACCTCTCGTCATACGGAATCGGCTTTGGCGTCGACGACAACGGCAAGCGGCTCGCTCATGCGTTCCAGCAAGCCCTGATCAAGTTGCAGAAGCAAGGGTTTTATCAAAGTGTGATGCAGAAGTGGGGTCTGCCCGCGAAGGACGGACGCCCCACCTTCCCCGTCAACGATCCGCAGATGTGAAGCCTCTGGCTGGCAGCGAGACCACCTGCACCCCGTGAAAGGAACAAATCCCCTTAACCTTACAAGCCTGCCGTGGTGTCACGGCGGTCGAAACTGTCCGTCACGGGACAGCGTCCGGTGGGATCCAATAATTTTGCGTATATGCAACGAAAAGAAACAAAATTTTTTGATTTTAAATCAAATACTTAATCATCATATTCGAGTTCTCTCCTGGCACCAAGCAATGTTTGACCTAATAAATAGGAGTCCGACTCATCAAGAAAAATTTTCGACCTACTACCAAATTCTGTTTCTTGCCATCCAGCGTCAAACATGGCGATTCAAGTGCAAACGGGTACATTTTTGAGCACACGGAAGTTCGAGCTCAAGCGATGTACTCACGAGTCTTGGCCGGCTGTGCCAGCGCTAGGACGCTCGCCTTTGGATTCGTAGCAATCCAGCCGTCCAGCATATCTGCCCACGCCTGGAGCATCACCCTCCTCTGCTCTGCATACTCCGCCTTGTTGTAGACCGCGCGCACGCCACGCTGTTCGTGAGCGAGGCATTTCTCGATCCAGTCGGTGTTGAACCCTGCTTCGTGCAAGAGCGTGCTGGCCGTCCGACGCAGATCGTGTACCGTGAAAGGATCAAAATCTGTCCCGTCGTCGCGTATCAGCTTGACCGTGCTGTCAATGACGCGGTTCCGAGTCGCCATACTTATTGGGGAGGCCGTCTCATAGCGGCCGGGATGCACGTACGAACTCGCTCCGAAGCACGTCTTGAATGCGACCAGGATGTCCAGAGCCTGTTGGCTCAGATAGACAATGTGGGGGCGACCGGCCTTCATCCGTTCCTTCGGAATTGTCCAGACTGCGGCGTCGAAATCTATCTCACCCCACATCGCCAGAATGAACTCGGACTTGCGCACCAGCGTGAGCAGCATGAATCTGATAGCAAGGCGCAGCGTAGGCATCGTCGGCGTCTGTTCCAATGCACTGAAAAACACATGGATTTCGGCAGGCGACAGTGTCCGATCGCGCGGCTTGAAGCTCGCGATCGCGGACGGGCGGATGGCCTCCGCAGGATTGTCCACCTTTAGTCCCCGCGCCTGCACGAAACGGTAAACCTGAAGAACGATGTCGCGCGCCTGCACGGCAGGGGCAGCAGCGCCCCTCTCCTTGATCTTCTCGCAGCGCGCCATCAGTCGTGCGGGCGTGATCTCTTCCAACTTCAGCCGGCCAAATTCCGACGCGAGATTCCGCTCGTATACCGATTTGCGCATCGCTCGTGTGGAGTCGGCAAGAGCAGTCTCCACAAAGTATTTCTCCGCCCACTTACCAAACGTCAGGGCCTCGGTCGCCTCGACCCGTTTCTCGACTTTCGCCCGTGACGGGCTTTCGCCGCGTTGGATTGCTCCGTACGCATGGTCGCGTAGAAGGCGGGCTTCCGGGAGGCTAATAGCCATTCCGAATCCGAGTTCGTCTGGCCTGCGTGGCTTCCGTGCGGGAAGTGATGGATCGTAGCGGCCTATAACCAGGGTTTCCCGGCGACCGTTCACCCGGTAGTCGTACCGGAAGCTCACCGCGCCTGAAGGCGTCACTGCCGCATATAGCCCGCGCTGATCGGCAACCTTATAGATCTTCTGAGCCGGCTTCAGCGCTCGCAACTGCATGTCTGTGAGCATAGCGGCTCCGCTTTCGGTGAGCGACGATGCCATTCGCTTGGCGGTAATCGGAAAGCTTGGATGGATCCGACGGCAGCAACAGAAATTCGAGGCTCAGCCCCGGCAGTCGAAGCGGGAAATGGTCAGCGGTGAAAGCCATTACTATCAGGGGCGTCGGTACCGCATCCGCGTGGTTTATCATGAGGGTCCAGCAACGGTCGTGTTGCGCAACAAGACCACGATGGTGATTACAGTTCGCCCAGAAACGAGCGCAGAACAGCGTCTCAGAATCGTCGAGCGTTGGTACCGAGACCAGTTAAAGGCGGAAATTCCTGCTCTGCTCGAAAAATGGCAACCGCTGCTGGGTGTCAAGGTTGCTGCGTGGGGCATCAAAAAAATGAAGACCAAGTGGGGCAGTTGTAGCATCAATGCTGGCCGTATTTGGGTGAATCTCGAACTAGCGAAAAAGCTGCCCCAATGTCTTGAGTACATTCTCGTGCACGAGATGGTTCACCTGATGGAGCGCCACCACAATGATCGCTTCACGGCACTGATGGATCGTCATTTGCCGCATTGGCGGAGTTATCGGGAGGAGTTGAATCGTGCTCCGCTAGGGCACGAAGACTGGTCGCACTGAGCAGATACAAAACTAAGAGACACGATGACCAACCCATCATCAAACATCGACCCGGCCACGATCCAAGCCTATCGTGAAACGCACTTCTGCGTCGAGAACGACCCACCAATTACCTTGCAGGTCGGCCAGAAGAATGATGCCCTCGCTGCCCTACACAGAGACGAGGGCGTCGAATCAAGCGCCTTCATTACCGCATGGAATCCGTACAGCAAACGGTGCAGCAATGAGGACAATGACAAGCGGCAAGACGTCCTTTCGCATGAGTTGCGTCAGCTCGGTTTGAAATATGTTGATGGTCTCGGACAACATCCTACGGACCAGTGGGGTGAGCCGAGTTTTCTCGTGTTAGGGATTTCACTTGAGGCTGCGATGGCGCTTGGCGAACGGTACGAGCAGAATGCAATCGTGTGGTGCGGCGTTGAAGCGGTACCGGAGTTGGTGTTGCTGCGTTGAGCAGGAAGGCAGTAGAGCCCTGTTCGATCGTTGGCAGATCTGAGACTCGGCAGCTAGTTATCGACACCTGATCTAAAAGAAGAAGCGACAGTAGCCCATTTGCCAGACTTGTCCTCAACGGCCCCCTAAAGTCGGTAGGCGGTCTGCCGTTAGTACGTACTGGACGCGTGCTCCGACCCATGCTTGCGATGGCGCATCATCCCATTCAGTGCCTAGCGATCCACAGCGCGTTTGGCAACGGCATACGAACATTGGAAAATAAGACTAACCCAAACACAGGAGGCAGTAATGGCAAATGAAGAGATTGAAAGCACGCTGCGAGAACTCATGGCGAACATGTCTGCGGAAGAAAAAGCAGAGTTCGTAAAGAAGCTTTATGCGACGGGTTTTCAGAAAATCGCTGCCGGCGAGGAAGTGACACAAAAGAATATAAGGATCTTGAACAGCCTTCGCAATGAGGTCAAGAGGCTGTAAGCCCGTTAGCCACGTAATGGTTTGGAAACGCCCCGCCGAGGCGCGGATGTTTTGTACCCTTTCAACAGACGTCTGCTTGCGGCGGGTTTGTGGTGCCCCTACCCTCTAAGCAAGACGGAAGGGTGATGCAGCGTCGAAAAAATTTTTTGACTTATGGCAATCCTCTTTCCAAGCTTGGAAAAAGCTAAGGCATCTAAGCAGAAACCAACGGAAGGTGAAGTATTTCTTCTGGAGTTTTTGGCCGCCAATTTTGACGATCAAGTTGAAGTCTATTTTCAGCCATGCTTCAATGGTGACCGTCCAGACATTGTATTGATGTCTCGGAAGGAAGGGGTCGTTATCATCGAGGTGAAGGACTGGAATCTTGACCTCTACAGCATTGACGAAAACAATAAGTGGTCCGTCAATGCCGGCTCACGGTCGCAAACTATAAGATCCCCTTTTCAGCAAGTGTTCGTATATAAGAAGAATTTTTTCGACATTCACGTCAATGGCCTCCTCGAAAAGAGTCTAAAAAATAAAAGCTTCTTTGGTGTTATTAAAACCTACGTGTACTTTCATCACGGAAGCAAGGAGGCGATACAGCGCCTCTATCAGCCACGCCTTGATCGAATTCGTAAAGAGTCGCGGGATAATGAAGAGAACTATAAGTCCGAGCGGCTAGATTTCGACGCCTATGAAAAAAAGCGTATATGGCTTGAAAGGGGCCGGCATCGATTTGAACGAGACATGGCCCTTGCTCTACATAGAGACCGGCTTCACAAGATCGATTTCGCCAGCGCGGGCAACAAAACCCTCTTTGATGAATCCGTTTACAATGAATTCAAGCGGTTACTCAATCCCCCTTACCATTACGCGTGGGAAGGCAGGCCCCCAAATTACTCTGATAAGCAACGCAGACTGATCCAAAGTGAGGGGAAGGCTCGCTCAAAGATATGTGGACTCGCAGGCTCGGGGAAGACGGTCGTTCTAGCTGGCAGAGCCGTCAATGCTCACAAGCGCCACGGCGGAAGAATTTTGGTATTGACCTTCAATATCACGCTGCGTAGCTACATTCACGACAAGATCAGTGCCGTTAGAGAAGATTTCGCCTGGTCTTTCTTTGACATTAGCAACTACCATCGATTCATAACCAGTTCTCTCAACAATTCTGGAATTGAAATCGAGATACCCAAAGGTTTGCAATACGAAGGCAGAGATCCTGCTGTTGCTCGGCGAATTGCTATAGAGCGAGATCGGCACTTTGAAGAAGAGTACTATAGCAATCTGAGGGTTTTTGAAGGTGCGGACATCAAGTTCAAATACGACACAATCTTGATCGATGAAATCCAGGATTACAAGCCAGAGTGGATCAAAATAATTCGCTCGTACTTTCTTGCGGAAGACGGTGAGATGATTCTTTTTGGCGACGAGAAGCAGAACATCTATAAGCGTGCTCTGGACGAAGAGCGGCGTTCGAAGGTCGTTGAAGGTTTTGGTAAATGGGTGAAGCTGACAAAAAGCTTCCGCTATGCGGTGGAATCTCCCATTATCCGCTTGGTGGAATCGTTTCAGAAGAAATTTCTTCTTCAGAATTACGAAATAGACCCTGATGAATCTTTCCAATTGAGCCTCACAAATGTGGGCGTTCAAGCCTATGGGACCTTTGACAGGATAAAAGTAGATCAACTTGCCGGAACAATCATAAATATAGCCAAGGCCAACAAGGCGCACCCGAACGATATCTCTATCATTTCCTCCCAAGAAGGCATCCTCCGAAGACTGGACCACATGCTACGAACTTCAGAAACACACAAAGAACGGACTTTATGTTCCTTTCCCTCGCATGAAGTGACCGAGCACCCTAAATACTCCCGAAACTACGACAAGATCAGTGCAGCGAAGAAGACGGGGTTCAATCTGAATAGTGGCGTAATGAAGCTAAGTTCCACCCATAGCTTCAAGGGTTTCGAGTCACCGCTCGTTTTCTTGCTAATCAATAACAGCGATAGTCCTGAAATGGTTTTCACGGGACTTACCCGCGCGAAAGAGAACCTGATGGTATTCTTGGAAGGCGATAGCCCATATTTGGAATTCTTCGGCACGCACCTCAGCAAGCTGACGGATTTCCATGACGATGCGACTGAACCGAGTACGCACTAAGCAATTGGGCATGCATTCGTGCCGTGTATGCGAGGTTCACATCGTATATAACACGACGTCTAGGCGAGTGACCTAGACGCCGATAAGGTCTGCACTTCGGCGCAGGTCAATGAACGCTTTCACTGATTTCACGGGGAATATATGGGGATTTTGAATATTTTTGGAAAGAAGAAACCGAAAACCGCATGGGACGAACTCAACCAAAATCCCATATTTCGACAGCAGAAAGAGCTGTTTGAGTTGATGAGCCGTATGTGCGAGGATGGCGTCGACGCGGACGAGCTTCCGAACGCTAGCGGAGAGTTTGGCATGTCCGCTGGCAATCCAATCCCTTGCCATACGACTTTTGGAAGCACCGCGTACCTTGGTCGTCTACGTACATTGGATGGAGTGAAGGTCGACTATAAACGTATTGGCTCCATGTCTTCGGATGCGAGCGCTCATCCAGTCGATGCGTATGAAATCTCTCATCCCAATGGCGAAAAGTTAGCGACGATATTTATATCACCCTATCAGAAGCGGATTTCGAATAGGGCCCCCAAAGGCTTTAAGCTTGACGTGCATCCGTGAAGTAAAAGGATTTGTGCATGCAAACGGTCGCCGTAATGGACCTAGAAACTACCGGGCTTTCACCCACTCAGTGCGACCGAGCTACCGAAATTGCTGTCGTTCTCTTGCGTGACGGGCAAATCGTCGACCGCTACCAGAGTTTGATGAAAGCCGGCAGGCGGATAGCATCCGATGTCGTCGCCCTCACCGGGATCACGAATGACATGATCGCATCGACTCCTCCAATTTCGAAAGTCATGAAAGAGGCCGCAGCGTTCCCACGTCGATGGGTCGCCGCACAGGATGCCACCTAAATGTTCGATTATTTCAGGATTCCATGGCTAACTTAAATTAGGCAAACTTAAATTAGCTGCTTTTTTTATGCTCAAACGCTCAGCCATCACCTGATCAGCGACATCTCCATGAGTGACAGACGTGACGACAGCGTGACAATTCCGTAAACTCAAAAGCCTTTGCCAGATAAGCGATATGACAATGTGACAATGTGACGTAAGAAACAATATGACCTTAAAGCGCTTCCGGACGATTGGATGGCCGCCTGACTTGGCATGGACTTTCTGAACGTCACATCCGCCACAACGTCACAGCCTTGATTTACAAGGGTTTCGCTCGAAGATGAGGCGTAACAGCCTTGTCACGGCCGTCACAGCTCCCTCGCTTCGATCACTCCAGCGGAATCTCTACTGCCTCAGCGGGTTGATGCGGATCATACCCAACAATCCGGCTGCTGATCGCCCAGACGCGTTTGGCCCCCTCCCGCCCGACGCGGGTGGTCTTGCTGGCGTCATGAAGCAGTAGTCCATGCTTACGTAAAACCCTTGCGACCAATTGGGGATCCAGGTCCCTGCATATTTGCTGCTTGAACGGCCCCGGCAACACGTAGAAGACCCCTTTCGCCGTGTCAACGTACCCTGCTCGATTGTGAACGACCTGTTCATCATCAATTTCGTCCCTCAACAACCTGATCCGCTGAAATGCAGACTGACCATGCTGCTCGAAGAATCCTTGCACTTGCCTCAACGCCTGAAATTCCTCCGCCGCCTCTGTCCCCCCTCGCTGCAGAATCCAGGCATCGAAACAACGCTTCAGCATGGCCGTCGACGTACCGGCGGACCAACAAACGATTCCAGCCTCTACCGCCAATTCGCCTGCCAAGGCAAGCACAGCAAACCGCCGAGCCGCACGCAACACCTGACCATCACCGTCCGCGCCAAACATATCTTCGACATTCCGAAGCCGCTGCTTCAAGATATCGCAGACATCGTGAGCATCCAGTCCAGTCAGGTACTCCAGCCAGGCATCGCCCACGGCACCGAACACCTCGTCTGCGGCGTCGTTAAGGTGGTTCGCCAAAGCCCGGCTGGTATCCACGCCACCCAATGACTCGAAAAGCCCGAAACCGCAGCCAGCATCCGCCGGAATATTCAGTAACCGCACGTCCATACCTGCGCGCACAGTTCTGCCCGCCGACTCGACGTGCTGTTGCAACGGGACTTCCCCCGTGGACATGAACAAAATTCGCCACGTATAGGGCTTCCTGCTTGTCGCAGCTCGGCTCATACGTGTCTTTCCCTGCCCATTTCCGAGCATATATATAGTCTCGCCCGCTTCGTGGGGAGATGCCTGTCCCATCTCGTCCAGCAACAACACGGAGTCATTCAAGGACGCCGCAATCGCTTCAAGTCCATTCGACGTCGAGCGCCACGAGCGGATGAAGCCCGTAGATTTGCCCCAGATCGAAGCCGCAACCTTCATTGCTGTCGTCTTACCGACACTACTTTGCCCAACCAAATGAACACCACCGGACTCCATTCCGAGCAGGTGCAGAAGCGGAGCAGCGAGTGCCACACACGCCGCAAGCATCAATCGAGAATTGGTCGCACAATACTTTCCGATCCGCTCGTTCCACGATTCAAGCGTACCCGCCTGGCTAAACGCCACACTTGCCGGAGCCTCCGGATCAAGTGCAACTGCTTCCGCCCGCTTCCCGAACACTCTGTCAGCACGTACGTAGTTCTTGCCGTTCCAGCCCACGTTCCGAACGAGGTCATGTGTTTCACGAGTCTGCGCATGTGCCAAGTAGTCGTTAAATTCGGCCCAGTTGTAGACGATCACGCCGAGGTCGCTAAAGGTCTCCCGAAAAGCGACGAAATTAGTCAGCGTCGCACGCCGGACGACGATCTTTTGCGTCTCACCATCAGGTTTATGCAAGCGAAGTTCGAGGCTCCACCCGCTGCTCTCCTGATCACGAAGCTGCCGAAGAATCTCGACACAGGAAGACACCTTGACGGGCATCAACTCGTCCTTCTGCATTTTCCATGCAGTTACGCCTTCATCGCTGACGGTATAGCTCTTGCCCGATGCCCACGTCACCGAGTCGCCGCTCTCAACTGTTACGAGCCGCCGCATCTTGCAGTCGTTCCCCAGCGGGACAGGCACGTCGATCAGCGAGTTTTTCACCCAATCTGCAACGACATCCCCAGCAAAGCCAAGCTGTGCAATGTCGGCAACGTCCCACCCTTTTAGCTCGTCGGCCTTCTCGTCATACGCCCACCCCCGAGCCTCGCAAACGTTGCGCAGCACTCTTTCGGCAGCAACCACCTTGATCGGGGTCGACGAGCCAGACCCACGAATCAGTTCGATCACCTGGTCCTGATATTTCAGACCAGCCTCGTCGTTGTCAGGCCAGATCACAACCGGACGCCCCGCCAGCGGGGACCAATCGGTCTTGGCCGCAGCCTTCGCACCGCCCGCAGACGTCACAACCACCATCGGCCCCAGCCCCCGCAAAGCGAGAGCCGCCTTTTCGCCTTCGACGACGAACACTGGCATGACCTGATCATCCTCGACCAAATCTCTCAAGCCGAAGAGCGGGCGCAGGCCGTGCGGCATACCACCAGTCCAGTGCAGCGAGCCATCCCCCCGCCGCTTGACCTGCAACGTGCAGAAGGATTTCTTTCCGTTGGCCTGACGCAAGCGGAACTGCGCAAAGCACAGGCGGCCCTTCGCATCGACGTAGTCGTATCGATCCTCGAGGATCGAACCACGAGGCACGAACTGGCGAGCATCAAGCTCCGGGCTCCCTTCCGGAATCGGGGACATGAGCTCGTTGTCGGCAGACTGATTAACTACCGACGCACTAAGCACCGGAACGTTAGCCGCATTCGACGGCATCTCGATCTGCCGCTTCCCGAGTTCATCCAGCAAACGCTTGGCGGCTGCCTTCATGCCGCAACCCCAAACGTAGGCAGCCAGGGCGATCAGATCACCGCCTTTGCATTCGTCGTCGCAGGCGAAATCAGCGAAGGCGCCCGTCGCCGTGTTGATCGAGAACGATCCAAGCTCATGGTCATCACGACGCGGATTGTAGGCCACGAACTCCCTGCCTCGGCCCTCGCCCTCGAGGCCAAGGATATCGATAACCTCGTGGAAGTGCTCAAGCGCAACGGCGGCGATTTGCTTGAAGGGCACCGACGGGATGGCAGCGGTGAGGTCCTGAATGTCCTTCAGGGTGACGACCTCGATCTGTTGCTCGCCAGAAGGCGTATCGACCCGTGAAATGGCGATGTCGCTCATTGTGCTTGTCCTGCCAAAACGCGCGGCATGTCGCCGATGCTCGACGCCTGGAGAAGGTGATTCTGCAACTGCGGAACGGCAGCGGAAGCTCTGCGAGCGGTACTAATGTTCATCATTGTCTATTTCCTTGTTAAGAGTTCACAGCGACGTGCTGCGAACTGAGAACTTTAGGGACTCGACGAGATGAATTCGACAGGGAGAACGCCTATCCGATTTTTCCGGTCATTTTGGTGCCTAGCACGAAGCTCAGCCCCTTACTGATAGCGCATTGAGGAAGGTGTGCACGGTGGCGCTGTTGAAAATCCGAGGCAGGTCCCCGCGTAATTCGTCGAGTGCGCTCCTAGACGGTGCTTCCCGCTGTTCCCCTCGGGATGTCTGAACACGACGGGTCAGCCTCGCAGTCACCACCGGTCGGGGGATTTGTTTGTCCCTCAGGCGGGCGAGCATCTGCATGTCAAAGTACGGCACGACGCCGCGAGCTCCCCAAGACGCAGCCTTTTGCTGCAGCAAATTTTTTAACGGCTTCTGGATCGGGACCTGTGCTTTCCACGCCTTGAGCCAACGCCCGAAGTCCTCCTCCAGAACTTTGTCCGTCGCATGGAGATCGATCTGGAGGTGGGCATAGCGACACCACGCGTGATCGTGCTGCTGCACGGCTTCGTCAACGCTTGATGAGTAATCAATGACGCTCTTGTTTTCCGTTCGGTCTCGCAAAGCGCCAGCCGTGCCATCGCACGTAAGCGATAGTGAATCGGTTAGGGCGAAGTGATTGCCAGCTGTGAGCACCTTGACGCTGCCCTGACTGGCGGGGTGTGTGTTTCGAGCTGAGATGCCAAAACCCAACGGCTTGAGTGGCGCGGCCTTTAGTTTTTCGAATTGCTCAACAACGAATTGTTGTTCTCCCGCGTTCAGGAACCTGTTGAGTTCAACCCTATCAAGTATCACGGTCGACCAAAGATGCAAATCGCCGGTCTCAAGCGGCATGTAGTTACGACGGTCGAGCCAGCTGAAATCGCCGGCGCTCATCAAGCGGTTCTTTGTTGTACGACCCATGGGAGTAAGCGGCTGTTTGAGGTCAGTACTGCGGTGTCATGATTGATGCTTCCGGTGGGCGCGTCTAGATCCAGCCGAGTTGTGGCTATGACGTCATGACCAGGGCAGGAGCGATTCTGGCCCGCTGCCGCGACACCTGCCCTTCCGGATCGCCCATGCCTATAATGCGAAACGGCCTGGCACCGCCAAGCCGTTTCTTGTCCAAATCCTGTCCAAATTTTAGCCTGGACGGCGGACGAACTGAACCGGGAACCTAGCTACGGACTATCGCAACATCAACAAACGTGCATCAGCGGGAGCAATTTAAGGCCCTGATTTATCAGGGTAATTTACTCCCACTCGATCGTCGCCGGCGGCTTGCCCGAGATGTCATACACCACCCGGTTGATCCCGCGCACTTCATTGATGATGCGGTTCGACACATGCCCCAGCAACTCGTGCGGCAGATGCGCCCAATGCGCGGTCATGAAGTCCAGCGTCTGCACAGCACGCAGCGCAACCACATATTCGTAGGTGCGGCCATCGCCCATCACGCCGACGCTCTTCACCGGCAGGAACACCGCAAAAGCCTGGCTCGTCAGGTCGTACCATGACTTGCCGGTTTCCTTGTCGATAAAGGTACGCAGCGTCTCGATGAAAATCGCGTCCGCGCGACGCAGCAGATCGGCGAAATCGCGGCGCACTTCGCCGAGAATCCGCACGCCCAGACCCGGGCCCGGGAACGGGTGGCGATACACCATTGCCGGCGGCAAGCCGAGCTTCACGCCGAGTTCGCGCACTTCGTCCTTGAACAGTTCACGCAGCGGCTCGAGCAGCTTCAGATTCAGCGTCTCCGGCAGGCCGCCCACATTGTGGTGGCTCTTGATGGTCTGCGTCGCCTTCTTGCCCTTGCCGGCCGATTCGATCACGTCCGGATAGATCGTGCCTTGCGCGAGCCACTTCGCGTCGGTCAGCTTGTTGGCTTCGGTCTGGAACACTTCGACGAACTCCGCGCCGATGATCTTGCGCTTCGCTTCCGGATCGGTGACGCCGGCCAGCTTCGACAGGAACACTTCGCTCGCGTCGACGTGGATCACCTTGACGCCGAGGTTCTCAGCGAACGTTGCCATCACCTGCTCGGCTTCGTTCAAACGCAGGAGACCGTGATCGACGAACACGCAGGTCAGCTGATCGCCGATCGCGCGATGCAACAGCGCCGCAGCCACCGACGAATCCACGCCACCCGACAAGCCCAGAATCACGTGCTCATTACCGACCTGCTCGCGAATCTTCGCGACGGCTTCGTCGATGTAATGGCCCATTTCCCAATCGGGATTCGCGCCGCAAATCTGCAGCACGAAACGTTCGAGCATCGCGCGGCCTTGCACGGTGTGCGTCACTTCCGGGTGCCATTGCAGGCCGTAGAAATGGCGCGCTTCGTCGGCCATTGCCGCGATCGGGCACGAGTCCGTCGAGGCCATCAGCTGGAAGCCCGGCGGCATCTCGAGAACCTTGTCGCCGTGGCTCATCCACACCTTCAGCATGCCGTGACCTTCCGGCGTGGTGAAGTCGCTGATGCCTTCGAGCAGGCTCGTATGGTTGCGCGCGCGCACTTCCGCGTAGCCGAACTCACGCAGGTGGCCGATATCGACCTTGCCGCCGAGCTGCTCGGCCATCGCCTGCATGCCGTAGCAGATGCCCAGCACGGGCACGCCGAGTTCGAACACCGCTTGCGGCACGCGCGGCGTATCCGTTTCGGTGACCGAGCTCGGGCCGCCGGAGAGGATCACGCCCTTCGGCGCGAAATCGCGAATGAACGACGCATCGACGTCGTACGGATGAATTTCCGAATACACGTTGGCTTCGCGAACGCGACGTGCAATCAGTTGGGTGACTTGCGAACCGAAGTCGAGGATCAGGATCTTGTCATGCATGGCAGCGGACGGAGTCAAAAGTGAACGGATACGGGATACCGCGCAAGAAGCGCGGCGTTGAATTCAAAGCTGTCCACGTGGGGACGATCGAGCATGAAGCGTGACGGTGAAGCGCGCTGGAGCATTCAGCACCGCAGGCACTTGCCTGCGGCGCGCGCGAACGGAATCCGGTTGCTTCGGCAGGCGTTCTGGCGCTTGGCGCGTCAGCCATGAAACGGCGGCCGGGGCGCACCAGGTGCGTCGGCAGCGGCGTTACGGGCATCGTCGCGCGCGGCTGCAGCATCGGCGCGTGCGGCGCGTTCAGAGGCCGTCAGACCCGGTTCGTCGACCGCCGGGTAGACCGGCGCAGCCGAAACTGGACTGACGGGCCGTGTGACCGGCACAACGGGCTCGACGACCGGCTCCGCGCGATAGACCGGCTCCGCCGTTACGCGACCGGCGTCGCGCCTGTTGGCCGCGTCTTTGGCGGCATCTTTCGCGGCCTGCTTTTCGGCGCGCTCAGCAGCAGCGGCTTCAACCAGCCGCCCCCTCTCACGCCGCCGCACCGCGCCGGACAGGCGCACACCACCGAGGCCAACCACCAGCAGCACCACACCGGTCAGCACCGCGATGATCTGCCCGAAGCCGGTCAGCGCCGGCGTATGCAGCCCGAGCAGCCAGACCAGCATCAGCACGCCGGTCAGCCAGTTCACATGGCCGACGACCTTGGCGACCGTCGACGTGAGCGAACCGTCGATAGACGCGTGCAAAGCAAGCCACGCGAGCCCGATCAGCGCCACGCCAAACCCCTGGCCGACCAGAGCCGGCTGGGTTTGCACCAGAAGCAGCGCGTTGTACAACGAAGTCCAGGGCGTCAGCAGAAACAGCAGGCCGAACGCAAGCAGCAACAGTGCATCGAGGATGAGTACAGCGCGCAGCAATGGCTTCATTGGCGTTTAGTCCACGTGGTAGTTGGGCGCTTCCTTGGTGATCTGCACGTCATGCACGTGCGATTCGCGCAAGCCCGCGCCCGTGATCTGCACGAACTCGGCCTTGTCGTTCATCTCCGCGATCGTGCGGCAACCGCAGTACCCCATGCTGGCGCGCACGCCGCCGATCAGCTGGAACAGGATCGCGTTAACCGAGCCCTTGTAGGCGACGCGGCCTTCGATACCTTCCGGCACCAGCTTGTCGATGTTCGCGGAGTTGTCCTGGAAGTAGCGGTCTGCCGCGCCGTCTTTCATCGCGCCGACCGAACCCATGCCACGGTACGACTTGTACTGACGGCCCTGGAACAGGAACACGTCGCCCGGCGCTTCTTCGGTGCCTGCGAACATGCTGCCCATCATCACGGAATTCGCACCGGCGGCCAGCGCCTTGCTGACGTCGCCCGAGAAACGCACGCCGCCGTCGGCGATGACCGGCACGCCCGTGCCCTTCAGCGCTTCCGACACGTTCGAGATCGCGGTGACCTGCGGCACGCCCACGCCGGCAACGATACGCGTCGTGCAGATCGAGCCCGGGCCGATACCGACCTTCACGCCGTCTGCGCCGTACTCGACAAGCGCCTTGGCTGCCGCAGCGGTAGCGATGTTGCCGCCGATCACTTCGACATGCGGGAATTTCTGCTTGACCCACTTGACGCGCTCGAGCACGCCCTTGCTGTGGCCGTGCGCCGTGTCGACGACGATCACGTCCACGCCGGCCTGCACCAGCAGTTCGACACGCTCTTCGTTGTCTTCGCCCACACCGACCGCCGCGCCTGCGCGCAGCTTGCCGTGTTCGTCTTTACACGCGTCCGGGTGTTCGGTTTGCTTGGTGATGTCTTTTACCGTCATCAGGCCGCGCAGTTCGAATGCGTCGTTGATGACCAGCACGCGCTCGAGGCGGTGGCTATGCATCAGCGCCTTGGCTTCGGCGAGCGGCGTGCCTTCCTTGACGGTGACGAGGCGCTCACGCGGCGTCATGATGTTGCGCACCGGCTCATCCAGACGCTCTTCGAAGCGCAAGTCACGGTTCGTGACGATACCGATCAGTTGCGAGCCTTCGACGACCGGGAAACCCGAAATGCCATGCTGGCGGGACAGCGCAATGACGTCGCGCACCTTCATTTGCGGCGGCACGGTGATCGGATCGCGCACGACGCCCGATTCGAAGCGCTTGACCTTGGCAACTTCACGCGCCTGTTCGGCCGGCGTGAGATTCTTGTGGATGATGCCCACGCCACCCATTTGCGCCATCGCGATTGCGAGACGAGCTTCGGTGACAGTGTCCATAGCGGCGGACACGAGCGGCATATTCAGGGAGATGTTGCGGGTCAGCCGGGTCTTGAGGCTGGTGTCGCGCGGCAGAACATCGGAGAAAGCCGGGACGAGGAGCACGTCATCGAACGTGAGTGCTGTTTGGATCAGACGCATGGCAAATCCTATAGGCGCAAAAGCGAATTATACGCGATACCTCCCTGGTTTTCACTGCACTAACAGCAGCTTAGCGAATTTCAGGGGATTTTTTTCGTGACTTTGTACCCTTCGATTTCGCTTCTGCGTTCGCCTCGAGTTCGATCCGGTTTCGTTTGCGCGTTCGGGCGCATGGACGCCCCACCCGGTTCGGGAATGGGTATTTCGGGGGCTTGAGCGGCGCCGGGCCATCGCGTGGAAGTTAAAAAGCGCCTGAACACGCCGGATAAAACCGCCGAAATGCAGAATCAAACAAGACGCCCTGCCCGTCGAACGGCTATTCTGCCGACCATTCCAGTTTTCTTGCAGGGGCAGTCGATGCAGCGCGGTGTGGCATATGGAGTAATGGCCGGGGCCTTATGGGGCATGGTGTTTCTGGTGCCGCGCGTGCTGCCCGATTTCTCGCCGCTGCTGTTGAGCGCCGGCCGTTACACGATGTACGGCATCGTCTCGCTGGCCGCCGCGCTGCCGATGGGGCGCTCGCTCGTCAAACGACTGACCCGTGAGGATCTCGGCGCACTGGTCAAACTGGCGCTGGCCGGCAACCTGCTCTATTACCTGCTGCTAACCGCCGCGGTCCATATGACCGGCATCGCGCCGGCTTCGCTGATCGTCGGCGTGCTGCCGGTCACGGTGACGCTGCTCGGTCGGCGCGATCACGGTGCCGTGCCGCTCGCCCGCCTCGCATGGCCGCTTGCGCTGGTGGTGGCCGGCATCGCCTGCATCAATATCGACGTCTTCACGGTAGCGGACAGCACGCCCGTCACTATCGCGACCAAGCTCCTTGGCCTCGCCTGCGCAGTCGGCGCGCTTGCCTGCTGGACCTGGTTCGCGGTCGAAAACGCCCGGTATCTGCAGCGTCAGAAGCATTTCAGCGGCAACGAGTGGTCGGTGCTGTGGGGTGTGGTCACCGGCGCGCTCGGCGCGGGATTGTGGCTGGTGGTCGCCGTCATGCCGTCCGAGAACCTGCAAGGACCGGTCGGCGACGAGCGCTGGCACACCTTCTGGATGCTGAATCTGGGCCTCGCCGTCGGCGCGTCGTGGCTCGGCAATGGGCTGTGGAATGCCGCGTCGAAACGGCTGCCGCTCACGCTGTCCGGCCAGATGATCGTGTTCGAGACGCTTTTCGCGCTGCTCTACGCGTTTATCTACGACCAGCGCCTGCCGCGCCCGCTGGAGACGGCGGCGATCCTGCTGCTGGTGGCAGGGGTGTGCTGGTCGGTGCGCCAGCATGCGGACGACGATACGTCCGGGGTGGCGTCGCTTGAGGAGAAGGCGCAGCCTTCGGTGCATTGAGACGATTGAGAACGAGGCGCCGCCTCGCCGCAGCCACGGGACGGGCCTAGCGCGAATCCTTGTTCAGCCAACGACGCCCTTCAATCGAGCCCGCCTTGCGGGTCTTCTCGACGCGCCGTTGACGCGACAGCTTCGGATCCACCAGCAGCGGCCGATAAATCTCAACACGATCATGGTCGGCAAGCACCGTATCCAATGGCTTGAGCTTGCCGAACACGCCGACCTTCTGCATGCCCAGATCGATCTGCGGATAACGCTGCAAGATACCGCTCGCGTCTATCGCCTGCTGCAGCGTGGCGCCTTCCGGCAAGTCCACGGCAATCAGCGCCTGCTCATTGGCAAGCGCGTAGCAGACTTCAATCGACAAGCGCGCGCTCATGCCTTACCGTAGCGCTGATCGGCGCGCTTCACGAACGATTCGACGAAGGTGTTGGCAATGTGGCTGAACACCGGCCCGATGATCTTCTCGAGGATGATATTGGTGAATTCGTAGTGCAACGCGAATTCGATCTTGCAGGCGTCGGCCCGCAGCGGCGTGAAACGCCAGAAGCCGGTGAATTTGCGAAACGGGCCGTCCGCGAACTCCATATCGATGCGCGTGGGCCGCTCCATGCTGTTGCGCGTGGCGAAATGCTGCTTGATGCCCTTGAAGTTGATATCGATCTTCGCCTCCATGCCGGTTTCGTCCTGGCGGCGGATTTCGACTCCCCCGCACCAAGGCAGGAAGTTGGGGTAATCGGCGACGTCGGTGACGAGGTCGAACATCTGTTCCGCCGAATGGCGGATCAACACGGTTTTCTGGACATCTGCCATAAATTGAACAACGCGTGGCAAGGGTGGACAAGCGCTGCGGGCTTTCCTTGCCCCGCTTTGCTAAAATCGTGATTTTAAACGAGTTGGGCACTTTCCATTCATGAGCATCATTGACAACAGAAAAGCCTTCTACGACTACTCGGTCGAAGAACGCTACGAAGCGGGGCTCGTGCTCGAAGGATGGGAGGTCAAAGCCTTGCGCGCCGGCCGTGGCCAGATCAAGGAAGGCTACGTGGTCATCAAGAATAACGAACTGTTCCTGATCGGCACGCACATCAGCCCGCTGCCCGAAGCCTCGACGCACATCAATCCGGACCCGGTGCGCACGCGCAAGCTGCTGCTGCACGCCGAAGAAATCAGCAAACTGATCGGCAAGGTCGAGCAGCGTGGTTATACGCTCGTGCCGTTGAACTTTCATTACAAGGGTGGTCGCGTCAAATGCGAGATCGGCCTCGCCAAGGGTAAGAAGCAGCACGACAAGCGCGAAACCGAGAAGAAGCGCGATTGGGAACGCGAGAAGGCGCGCCTGATGCGCTCGCCGTCGTAAAACGGCGATTCAACGAGAAATGGCCCGCAAATTTGCGGGCCATTTTCATTCGGCAAGGAAGAACGTCAATCAGCGCGCGTCGACCGTGCCCTTCCCCTTATTCACGATGGTCAACGCCGACGCGATCATCGAACTCATATCCGCCAGGTTGCCCGGCACGATCAAGGTGGTGCCCTGCTTTGCCAGGTTACCGAATGCATTCACATACTGCTCGGCCACCTTCAGATTCACCGCTTCCATCCCGCCGTTCGATTGAATGGCCGCAGCGATCTTCTGAATCGCCTGTGAGTTAGCCTCAGCCACCGCCAGAATCGCCGCAGCCTGACCTTGCGCCTGATTGATCGCCGCCTGCCGCTCGCCTTCGGACTTCTGGATCGACGCCTCGCGCCCGCCCGAGGCAATATTGATCTGTTCCTGCTTACGCCCTTCGGATGCCGCGATCAGCGCGCGCTTCTCGCGCTCGGCGGTGATCTGCGCCTGCATGGCGTGAAGAATTTCCTTGGGCGGCGTCAGGTCCTTGATCTCGTAGCGCAGCACCTTGACACCCCAGTTCGACGCCGCTTCATCGAGCGACGACACGATGCTGTGGTTGATGAAGTCGCGCTCTTCAAACGTCTTGTCGAGTTCGAGTTTGCCGATCACGGAGCGCAGCGTGGTCTGCGACAACTGTGTAATCGCGAACACGAAGTTGCTCGAACCGTACGACGCCTTCATCGGATCGGTGACCTGGAAATACAGCACGCCATCCACCTGCAATTGCGTGTTGTCGCGCGTAATGCACACCTGGCTCGGCACTTCGAGCGGGATTTCCTTGAGGATGTGCTTGTACGCAATCCGGTCGACAAACGGAAACGCGAAGCTCAGGCCCGGCGTCAGCGTGCGGTGATAGCGGCCGAGCCGCTCCAGCACCCACGCATGCTGCTGCGGCACGATCTTGAGCGTCTGCGCCGCCAGCACGATCACGATAAGCAGAAGCACCGCCCCGACAATGGTTGAATCCATGACTGACCTCCGGTCCGTAGTTCGAATAGTTATGCATGGCGCTGTGCGCGCATTGGCGCGCGCTCAGGCCGCGGTTGCTCTTGCTTTCGCCGACCGGCTGGCCACGACGACAAGGCAACTGCCGCGCATCTCGGCGATTTCATAGAGCTGAGCATCTTCGGGCTCGCCCGCGGCCAGTTCGACGTCCCATGCAGCCCCGCGGTAGTTGACACGCGCCCGGCGCTCGTGCCACGCCGGCACGTTCAACGTCTGGCCGATGTCCAGATTGACGTCAGGGTTCTTCGACGCCTCTTTACGCGTCCTGCGGCCAAAGCGCGAACGCCGCAGCACCAGGACCGCCGCCAGCGCCACCACAGCCGCAACCGCGAACTGCACATCGGCAGCGGCGCCCGCCATATGCGCAATGGCGGCCGCGACACAACCCAACGCGATCATCAGCAAATAGAAAGTGCCGCTGATCAATTCCAGCACGATCAGCACACCTGCCCCGATCCACCAGAACAATCCACCTGGCGCCATGTTGATCTCCACAAAGCAAAACACCCCGGATCTACCGGGGTGTTTATAGCACGAAGCAGGTGCATATTACCGGGCGGTGCAGCACGCTTTTACGTGCTTTTGACATACCGCACCACCCTTTATGCACACTGCTTATTGGGCTCGATTACTTCACCAGCGATTTCGCCAGTTGCTGCCACGTCTCGACGATCGAGTCCGGGTTCAGCGAGATCGACTTGATGCCTTCGTCGGTCAGCCATTGCGCAAAGTCCGGATGATCCGAAGGACCCTGGCCGCAGATGCCGACGTACTTGTTCAGTCGCAGGCACGTATCGATCGCGCGCTTCAACAGGAACTTGACGGCCGGATCGCGTTCGTCGAAATCGACTGCCAGCAGTTCCATGCCGGAGTCGCGGTCGAGGCCGAGCGTGAGCTGCGTCAGGTCGTTCGAACCGATCGAGAAGCCGTCGAAGAATTGCAGGAATTCTTCGGCGAGAATCGCGTTCGACGGCACTTCGCACATCATGATCAGGCGCAAGCCCTTTTCACCGCGCTTCAGGCCGAACTTCTCCAGCAGCCCGACCACGCGTTCCGCCTGCTTCAGCGTACGCACGAACGGCACCATGATCTCGACGTTGTCGAGGCCCATCTCTTCACGCACCTTCTTCAGCGCGATGCATTCCATCTGGAACGCTTCGGCGAAGTCGTCAGCGATGTAGCGCGACGCGCCACGGAAGCCCAGCATCGGGTTTTCTTCGTCCGGCTCGTAACGCGAACCGCCGATCAGCTTCTTGTACTCGTTCGACTTGAAGTCCGACAGACGCACGATCACGGGCTTCGGATAGAACGCCGCTGCGATCGTTGCGATGCCTTCGGTCAGCTTGTCGACGTAGAACGCGCGCGGCGATGCATGGCCACGTGCCACACTTTCCACGGCCTTCTTCAGGTCCTGATCGATGTTCGGGTACTCGAGAATCGCCTTCGGGTGAACGCCGATGTTGTTGTTGATGATGAACTCGAGCCGCGCGAGACCCACGCCTGCGTTCGGCAGTTGCGAGAAGTCGAAAGCCAGTTGCGGGTTGCCGACGTTCATCATGATCTTCACCGGAATCGACGGCAATTCGCCGCGCTGCACTTCGGTGATTTCGGTTTCGAGCAGACCGTCGTAGATCTTGCCTTCGTCGCCTTCCGCGCAGGACACGGTCACCAGCGCGCCGTCCTTCAGCACGTCGGTCGCGTCGCCGCAGCCGACCACCGCGGGCACGCCCAGTTCACGCGCGATAATTGCCGCGTGGCAGGTACGGCCGCCACGGTTCGTGACGATTGCGGAGGCGCGCTTCATCACCGGTTCCCAGTTGGGGTCGGTCATGTCGGCCACCAGCACGTCGCCCGGCTGCACACGGTCCATTTCCGACGGATCGTGAATCACACGCACCGGACCCGCACCGATCTTCTGGCCGATTGCGCGGCCGGTAGTCAGCACGTTCGATTGGCCCTTCAGCTTGAAGCGTTGCTCGGCCTTGCCCGCTGCCTGGCTCTTCACCGTTTCCGGGCGCGCCTGCAGGATGAAGATCTTGCCGTCGCGGCCGTCCTTGCCCCACTCGATGTCCATCGGACGCTCGTAGTGCTTTTCAATGATGACGGCGTATTTCGCGAGCTCGATCACGTCTTCGTCGGTGATCGAGAAACGGTTGCGCTGCTCGTGCGCGACGTCGACGGTCTTCACGCGGCCTTCTTCGCCCGCCTTGGTGAATTCCATCTTGATCAGCTTCGAGCCGATCGAGCGGCGGATGATCGGGTACTTGCCTTGTGCGAGCGTGGTCTTGAAGACGTAGAACTCGTCCGGATTCACGGCGCCCTGCACGACCGTTTCACCCAGGCCGTAGCTCGACGTGATGAAGACTGCGTCCTTGAAGCCCGATTCCGTGTCCAGCGTGAACATCACGCCCGCCGCGCCGACGTCCGAACGCACCATGCGCTGCACACCAGCCGACAACGCGACTTCAGCGTGGGCGAAGCCCTTGTGGACGCGATAGGAGATGGCACGGTCGTTGTACAGCGACGCGAACACGTGCTTCATGCGATCGAGCACCTCGTCGATGCCGACCACGTTGAGATAGCTTTCCTGTTGACCCGCGAACGATGCGTCCGGCAAGTCTTCTGCCGTTGCCGACGAACGCACGGCAAACGACAACTCTTCAGGCGAGCTGTTTTGCAGGGTGTCGAAGCCTGCGCGGATATCCGCTTCGAGACGCGGCTGCATCGGGGCGTCGACGATCCATTGACGGATCTCCTTGCCCGCTTCGGCGAGCGCTTTCACGTCGTCGACGTCGAGCGTTTCGAGACGTTTGGCGATGCGTTCGGTCAGATTGTTGTGATGCAGGAAGTCACGGAAAGCCAGCGCCGTAGTGGCGAAGCCAGTCGGCACGCGCACGCCTGCTTCGGCGAGCTGACTGATCATCTCGCCAAGCGACGCATTCTTGCCGCCGACAATCTCCACATCGGTCATCCGCAACTGCTCGAACGGAACTACATACGCCTCTTCCTTTGCGACGGTAACTGCGTTAGTCATACAAGCCCCTAAGTGTGAAAGAAATTCACGGCTGTGCAAGTGGGCTTGAACGCGAGACGCCCATTGGAAGCGTGACCTCGCGTCTTGCACAACCTGTTGGAGAAACAATCGCTGCAAATGGCCGCGCGGGCCAAAAAGCGCCGGATGCACGACGTAGAAAGCGGTTGGACGAAATTACCGATCGATCCACCCTGATCTCTCAATTTGCCGCAAGTTACCGGCGCAAAGCGTGGCGTTGACCGACCGTTCGCAGTAAGTTAGACGCCAATCGCCTGCAATTGCTTATCCAACAGGTTGCCGCTATTCTACCGTGCCGACTCTCAAAATGTGACAGTCGGACGAGAATTGCGCCTCGAATCGCGCCCCGGACCGGCTGACGGGCTCCTGCGAGGCTCTCGCGAGGACCCACTACCTTCCGGACGCAATTGCGGTGCCCACGGCGCGCTGACATGACGCCGCTGCAATCTCCGGTTAGCCACCGTGCAGCGACATCCATGCAGCGATGTTTCATTCGAGCGCTTTTTTCCGCTCACGTTCCCCAGCCCCACTGATGCCGCCCACCGTATTCATCGTCTCCGACGGTACCGGGATCACTGCCGAAACCTTCGCGCATTCGATCCTCTCCCAGTTCGACCAGAAATTCCGCCTGGTTCGCGTGCCCTTCGTCGACTCGACGGAAAAAGCCTACGCCACGCTAGAAAAGATCAACGAAGCGATCCAGCAGGACGGCCGCCGTCCGATCGTCTTCACGACGCTGGTGGACAGCGCGTCGAATCAGATCGTCAAAGGTTCGAATGCGCTCGTGCTGGATATGTTTCAGACCTTCGTCGAGCCGCTCGAGCAGGAGCTGGAGCTCAAGTCGAGCCACGCGATGGGCCGCGGCCACCAGAACGCCGATACCGAGGAATACAAGAACCGGATCGAGGCGATCAACTTCTCGCTCGCCCACGACGACGGTCAATCGAACCGCAATCTGGCCGATGCCGACGTGATTCTGGTGGGCGTGTCGCGCAGCGGCAAGACGCCGACGAGCCTGTATCTGGCCATGCAGTACGGCGTGAAAGCGGCCAACTATCCGCTGATTCCGGAAGACTTCGAGCGCGGCAAGCTGCCTACGCCGCTATTGGCGCATCGGCAGAAGATGTTTGGTTTGTCGATCGATCCGCAGCGGCTGTCGGAGATCCGTAACGAGCGCCGTCCGGGCAGCAAGTACGCCGCGCCGGAAAATTGCCGTTACGAGATCAACGAGGCGGAAGCGATGATGCGGCGCGAAGGCGTCAAGTGGTTGTCGTCGACGCATAAGTCGATCGAGGAGATCGCGACGACGATCCTGCAGGAGATCAAGCTGGATCGGCCGGCTTATTGAGCAGTGGCCTGTTTTACCGGCGTGCGAGCAGGATGCTGAGGTGACCGCGAAGATCGCCTCAGCCCTGAAGTCAGTGCACTGTCACGCGCGGCGCTGCTGGCGGCACTGTTCGAACACGCAGACAGCCGCGGCGGCCGCCACATTCAGCGATTCCATGCCGCCCGGCTGAGGAATCGTCACCCGCAACGAAACCGCATCGCGCCAGGTCTGCGAGACGCCCGCCCCTTCGTTGCCGAACACCCACGCGAGCGGCCCGCTCAGGTCGCAATCGTAGATCGCCTCGGCACCGTGCGAATCCGTAATGACGATGGGCACCGCGAGGCGCTCGATCAATGCCTGCGCCTCGACATCCTCATGGATTTGCAACAGGAAATGCGCACCCATGCCTGAGCGCAACACCTTCGACGACCACGCGTACGCGGTGCCCGGCGCGCAAAATACCTGCTGAATACCGGCGGCCGCCGCGCTGCGCAGAATCGAACCGACGTTACCGGCGTCCTGCACGCCATCGAGCACGAGGCAGGTTTCTCCGACCTTCTCCGGCAACGGTGTATCGAGCTTTTCGACCAGCAGCAGAATCCCGACACCGTGCACGACGTTCGACACCTGGCCGAACAATGCATCGGGCAGCGTAACGATACGGTGCTCGTCGATGCGCGACACGATGGCTTGCGCTTCGTCGTGGCGCAACGCGCCCTCGGTGACAATGCACATTTCCGGCTGCCCGGCGACGTCGAGATATGCGCTCGCGAGATGGAACCCTTCGAGCAACGCGTGACCGCTGCGACGCTGCTGATGCGTCGAGCCGGCCAGTGCCTTGAGGCGCTTGTAGAGCGGATTGTCCCGCGAGGTGATGGCTTTCACAGGCAGCGCAGACAGTGAGAATGAGGAAAGAGTGGGCGACGCGCCGGACAACGCGCAGCGCTTACGCGCCGCTGCGTTCGCCGAAGGCGTCGTCGTCGAGCATGGCGTCGGTGAGCGTTCCGGACACGACGATCATGTCGCCCGCCGGCAGTGGTTTCAACGCCGTGCCGAAACGCTGATGCGCTTCGCGCACCGGTGCGAACGAGCGCCGATGATGCTCGCAGGGCCCATGTTCACGCAGCGCCGCGAGATGCTGCGGCGTGCCGTAACCGGCATGCGCGTTAAAACCGTAGACCGGATAGGTTTGATGCAATTCGAGCAGCATCCGGTCACGCGTGACCTTGGCGAGAATCGACGCCGCCGAAATGCTTTTGATCAGTGCGTCGCCGCCGATCACCGCCTCGCTGCGAACGCTCAGCGTCGGGCAGCGATTGCCGTCGATTTTCACGAGCGTCGGCACGACCGAGAGGCCTTCGACCGCCCGCTTCATCGCCAGCATGGTGGCGTGCAGGATGTTCAGCGTATCGATTTCTTCGACGCTGGCGGACGCGATGCAGTAGGCGAGCGCCCGGTCGACGATCTTGTCGTACAGTTCGTCGCGTTTTTTGGCGGTGAGCGCTTTCGAATCGTCGAGGCCGCGGATCATCGGTTTCGACGGGTCGAATATCACCGCCGCAGCGACCACCGGGCCGGCCAGCGGCCCGCGCCCTGCTTCGTCGACGCCGCAGACGATGTCGTCCGGCGTCTCGAAGTCAAGACCGACCTGCCGCGCCGCCGCGCCAGCAACGGTCGCAGCCTTGCGGCGTGGCGCGCGCGCGGTAGTCACGGCCGCGCCTTCCGCTTTTCGACGATGCTCGCCACGACTTCCGCTGCACGTTGCGCGGTGTTCTGCTTCAGCACGTGATGCATCTCCGTGAAGATTTCCGTCAGCGTGCGCCGGTTGGCCTCGTCGCGCAACTGTTTCAGCGTCGCTTCGGCGAGCACCTGAGGCGTCGCGAAGTGCTGCAGAATTTCCGGCACGACGAAGCGCCCCGCCAGAATGTTCGGCAAGCCGACATACGGCAGATAGCCTTGGCGGCGCATGATCTGGCCGGTCAGCCAGGGCACCTTATACGAGATCACCATCGGCTTTTTCAGCAGCGCGGCTTCCAGCGTCACCGTGCCGCTCTTGACGAGGATCGCATCGGCCGCCGTCATGGCGATTTGCGCCTGGCCGTCGGTAATGGTCAGCGCGAGACCGGGATGCGCATCGACCAGCGGCCGTAGCATTTCGCGCAGTGCGGGCGTGGCCGCCGGCATCACGAAACGCAAACTGGGCTCCTGGTGCTGCATCATTTCCATCGCGGCAAAGAACGTCGGACCGATCAGATCGATCTCCGAGCGCCGGCTGCCGGGCAGCACCGCGATGATCGGGCCGCTTTCGGCAAGACCGAGCGTACGGCGCGCGCCAAGCGTATCGGGTACCAGAGGAATTTCGTCGGCAAGCGGATGACCCACGTACGAGGCCGCGATGCCGGCCTTTTCCAGCAACGCCGTTTCGAACGGAAACACGCACAGCATGTGGTCGACCGCCTTGGCGATCTTCTTGATGCGCCCACCTCGCCACGCCCAGATCGACGGGCAAACGAAGTGAACCGTCGGAATACCGGCGTCGCGCAACGGATGCTCGAGTCCGAAGTTGAAATCGGGCGCGTCCACGCCGACGAACACCGACGGCGGTTCCGCCAGCAACTGGCGCTTCAGTTCCTTGCGGATGCCGAGGATCTCTGGAATATGCCGCAGTGCTTCGACATAGCCGCGCACCGTCAGCTTCTCCATCGGCCAGTGGGCGTCGAACCCCGTGGCGATCATGCGCGGGCCGCCGACCCCATAATACTGGGTGCCGGCGGGCAAACGGCTCGCGAGGCCGTCGAGCAGCGACGCCGCCAGCAGGTCGCCGGACGGCTCGCCTGCCACCATCGCGACGCGCAGGGGACTCGGGTTCAAAGCCATCGGTTAGCGGATGATGCCGCGTTGCGACGCTTCGACAAACGCGAGCAGCGTTTGTACCGGCGCATCGCCATCGCCACCCGCGGTTGCGAGTTCGCGCAACTGCACCTTCGCTTCTTCAAGCGACAGGCCGTTCTTGTACAGCAGGCGGTAGGCCGAGCGCAGCGCCGAGATCGCGTCCGCGGAGAAACCGCGGCGGCGCAGACCTTCGACGTTGATGCCGTGCGGCTCGGCCTTGTTGCCGGCTGCGATCACGAACGGCGGAATGTCCTGCACCAGCGCCGACGCGCCGCCCAGCATCGAATGCGCACCAATGCGCACGAACTGATGCACGCCCGACATGCCGCCGATAATCGCATGGTCACCAATCGTCACGTGGCCGGCCATCTGCGCATTGCTCGACAGAATCACGTTGTTGCCGACGTGGCAGTCGTGGCCGATGTGCACGTAGGCCATGATCCAGTTGTCGTCGCCAAGCGTGGTGACGCCCGAGTCCTGCACCGTGCCGGTGTGGATCGTGGTGAATTCACGGATCGTGTTGCGATTGCCGATCACGAGCCGGGTCGGCTCGTCCCTGTACTTCATGTCCTGCGGACGGCCGCCGACCGATGCATAGTGGCCGATGCGGTTGTCTTCGCCGAGCGTCGTGTGACCTTCGATCACGCTGTGCGAACCGACCGTGGTCCGTGCACCGATCGTCACATGTGCGCCGACGACGGCATACGGTCCGATTTCGACGGATTCGTCGAGTTGTGCGCCCGGTTCGACGATCGCAGTGGGATGAATCCTGCTCATGCGTCCTCGCTTCTGATTCTGTTGCGTTGTCTGGATGGGCGTAGCCGGAGTGCGCAGCGCCTGGGATAAGCGACTGACCGTCCGGACACCGGCTTCAAGCGTCTTTGTCCGTGTGCCGCACCGCGCACATCAGATCGGCTTCCGCCGCCACGGCTCCATCCACTTCGGCGCGCGCCTTGAACTTCCAGATGCCGCGCATATGACGCTCGAACGTGCAGTTCAGGATCAGCTGATCGCCCGGTTCCACAACTCGCTTGAAACGCGCGTTGTCGATGCCCACGAACAGATACAGCGTGTTCGACGGATCACTCGGCTCTTCCGAAAACGTCAGCAGCGCTGCCGTTTGCGCGAGCGCTTCGAGGATCAGCACGCCGGGCATCACCGGACGGGTCGGAAAGTGACCCTGGAAATACGGCTCATTGATCGACACGTTCTTCAACGCTTTGATGCTCTTATGCGGCTCGAGTTCGAGCACCCGGTCGACCAGCAGGATCGGGTAACGATGGGGCAGCAGCGTGAGAATCTTATGAATGTCGAGATTGATTTTTTCGGTGCTCATGGTGTTTCTACTCACGCATTGACTGCGCGATGATGACTACGGATGCTGGTGCAGGTGGGTTGGTAACGCGTGCTGCCGGCGCTCGCCGAAACCCGGCGGCCATGCCACCCGGTCACGGCAACCGACTTTGCTTCCTGATGCTTGCCCGCTATTTTACGCGGTACCGGCCGGTTGGCCCGCGGATTGTTGTGCGGGTTGACCCGCGGGTCGGCGTGCGGGTCTGCCTGCGGGTCGGCCTTATGTCTCAGGCTTCGTCGCCTGCGGAATTGCTTGCCGCGCTGGCCGGCTGGCCTGCCGAAGCGGCATTTTCGAGCGCCTTGATACGATCGCGAAGTTTGTCGATGTTACGCAGCAAAGCAGCGCTCTTGTTCCAGTCGGCATGGTTCACCGCCGGGAATGCGCTGGTGTACATGCCAGGCTTCAGCAAGGACTTCGAGACGCCCGACTTCGCCGTGACGATCACATAGTCAGCCAGCGTAACGTGCCCCGCGATCCCGACCGCGCCGCCGATCATGCAATGACGGCCGATCGTGGTGCTGCCCGCAATGCCCGCACAGCCGGCGATCACGGTGTAAGCGCCGACCTTGCAGTTGTGGCCGATCTGCACGAGGTTGTCGATTTTCACGCACTCTTCGATGATCGTGTCGGCCATGGCGCCGCGGTCGATGGTGGTGTTCGCACCGATTTCGACGTCCGCCGCGATCGACACGCCGCCGACCTGCGGAATTTTTACCCAGCTGCCGGTGCGCGCGTCACCTTCTCCGACGAAATCCGGCGCGAAGCCAAAACCGTCAGAGCCGATCACCGCGCCGGCGTGCACAATCACGCGCTCACCGATTTTGCAGCCGTAGTACACCGCGACGTTCGGATACAGATGCGAGCCCGCGCCGATACGCGTGCCGCGGCCGATCACCACGTTAGCGTCCAGACGCACGTTTTCGCCGATCACCGCGCCCGCTTCCACCGTGACGTGCGGACCGATCACCGCGCTTGCGGCAATCTGGGCCGACGGGTCGATCGTCGCGCTAGGATGCACACCGGGCGCCGCCTTGGGCGCCGCCATGTCGATGAAGGTCTGCGCGACGCGCGCGAAGTAAGCGTACGGATTCGGCGTGACGATGAAGTTACGGCCAGTAAGGGAGCTGAGCTTCGAGAGGTCGTCGGCGTTGATCAACACCGCGCCTGCACGGGTCGTCTCGACCTGCGACAGGTACTTCGGATTGGCGAGGAACGCCAGCTGGTCCGGGCCTGCCTGGTCGAGCGGCGCCAGACTGCCGACGCGCTGCGAACCCTCTCCGACTACTTCACCGCCGAACCGCTGGACGATGTCCTCAAGCGTAAATGCCATGCCTATCCTCTGTCTCCGATCCCATGCGAGATGGTTGCTGCACAATCAGTCCAACTTGTCGGTTCTACGGCCTTGCGCTGCACCCCGGCCGGTGCCCGGCGTGTACGCTCAGTTACCCGAGGCCGCCAGCGCCTTGAGCACCTGATCGGTAATGTCGATGCGCGGGCTCACGTACACCGCTTCCTGAACGATCAGGTCGTAGTGCTGCTGCTCGGCGATCTGTTTGATCACCTTGTTGGCCCGGTCGAGCACCGCCGCCAGTTCTTCGTTGCGGCGCTGGTTCAGGTCTTCCCGAAACTCGCGTTGCTTGCGCTGAAAGTCCGTATCCAGCTGCGACAGATCGCGCTGCTTCTGCGCGCGATCGGCAGCCGACATCGACGCACCGTTCTTGTCGAGCGAGTCGGACATCGATTTCAGCTTCTGCGCCATGTCGGCCAGGTCTTTGTCGCGCTTGGCGAACTCCGCCTCGAGCTTGACCTGTGCAGCCTTCGCGGCAGCCGATTCACGCAGGATACGGTCCGAATTCACCGCAGCGATCCTGGCTTCCTGGGCGTGCGCGACCCCTGCTACGCCGACACCCAGCGTCATTGCCAGCGCCAGCGCGCAAGCCACACGTTTCGAAAACATACCGGTTCGCAAAGTCATCCTCTCGATACTGTAGTTTGGCCGGGCCCACCGCCGGAAGCCGCCCGTAAAGGCCCGGGCCGCCCTCCGCCGGATCAGAATGCCGTCCCGATCTGGAACTGGAACTTCTGATACTGGTCGCCCGTGTGCTTCGTGAGCGGGAAGCCCAAGCTGAGCTTGAGCGGGCCGATCGGCGAGATCCACGCAAGACCGACACCGTAGCCGTAACGCAGGCCGTTCGCGCCGTTCGACGTAGCGGCACTGCTTGCGTCCGCCCAGACGTTACCTGCGTCAAGGAACGTAAACACGCGCAGCGTGCGATCATACCCGGTGCCCGGCAACGGGAACGTCAACTCGATGTTACCCACCAGCAGCTTCGAGCCGCCGATCGGATCGTTCGTCGTCGCGTCACGCGGACCCAGCGAGCTAGGCTCATATCCCCGCACCGAACCGATACCACCTGCGTAGTAGTTCTTGAAAATCGGATACGGCTTACCGCCCATGCCCTTACCGTAGCCGCCCTGGAAGTTGAAACCCAGCACAAAGCCACGCGAAAACGAGTAATAGTACTGCGCGTTGATGTCGGCCTTGTAGTACTGCGTGCCACCGATCGGCGTGCCGTACTCGGCGTTCGCCTGCGTAAAGTAGCCGCGGCTCGGCACCAGCGCGCTGTCTCGTGCGTCGCGCGACCAGCCCACCGTAATTGGCACGTTGTTCGAAACGCGTCCGAAATCGGTGACGTACTGCTTATAGGACGCTGGCGTGTTCGCGTCGACGTCCAACTGGTTCTGCTCAAGACCCGCGCCGAAGTACACCGTGTCGACTTCGGAGAACGGAATACCAAACTTCAAGTCACCACCGATCGTGACGATCTTGAAGCTCGAATCCGTCGAGTAGTACAGCGGCTGGTACGTACGGTAGTAAACGTCGGTAATGCGCTTGATGCCGTCGACCGTGAAGTACGGGTCGACCTGCGTAACCGTCAAGGTACGGTACGTCTTGGCGGTATTCACGTTCACCGCGAGACTCGTACCCGAACCGAACACGTTGTCCTGCGATACGCCGGCCGAGAGCACCACCTTGTCGGTCGACGAGAAACCGGCGCCCAGCGTGATCGCGCCGGTCGGCTTTTCGGCCACCTTGACGTCCACATCGACCTGGTCGGGCGTGCCTTCCACGGGCACCGTGGTCACGTCCACATCGGTAAAGTAGCCGAGACGGTTGATCCGGTCTTTCGACAGCGCGAGGCGGTTCGAATCGAACCACGAGCTTTCGAGCTGGCGCATTTCGCGGCGCACCACTTCGTCGCGGGTGCGCGTGTTGCCGACCACGTTGATGCGGCGCACGTAGACACGGCGGCTCGGGTCCACTTGCAGCGTCAGGTCGACCTTATGGTGTTCCTGATCGATCTGCGGCTGCGCGTTGACTGTAGCGAACGCGTAGCCGTATTCGCCGAGCTTGTCGACGATCGACTTGGTGGTGGCTTGCAGCTTTTCGGCCGAGAAGCGGTCGCCCGGTTTGATCTTGATGAGCTTGTTCAACTCCGGCTCGCGGTCGAGCAGGTTACCGGCCAGCTTGATGCTGTTGATCGTGTACGGCTCGCCTTCGTGCAGCGTGACCGTCAGATACATGTCCTTCTTGTCCGGCGTGATCGACACCTGGGTCGACTCGATGTTGAACTCGAGGTAGCCGCGATTCAGGTAATACGAGCGGACGTTTTCGAGGTCGCCGGTGAGCTTGTCTTTCGCGTACAGGTCGTTCTTCGTGTACCACGAGAACCAGTTCGGCGTGGACAGCTGCATTTCGTCGCGCAGCGTACCCGTGCTGAACGCCTTATTGCCGATGAAGTTGATCTGGCGGATCTTCGCGCTCGGACCTTCAGCCACCGAGAACAGCACCGACACGCGATTGCGGTCGATCGGCGTGATCGTGGTGGTGACTTCGGCGGCGTAGTAGCCACGCGTCAGGTACTGGCGCTTCAGTTCCTGCTCGGCCTTGTCGACGAGTGCCTTGTCGTAATAACGGCCTTGCGACAAACCGACCGCGCGCAGCGCCTTGGTCAGGTTTTCCTTGTCGAACTCGTGAATGCCGGCGAAGTCGATCGTGCCGATGGCCGGACGTTCCAGCACCTGCACGATGACGACATTGCCTTCCGTCGCGATCTTGACGTCGTTGAAGAAGCCCGTGGCGTACAGCGCGCGAATGGCTTCGGAAGCCTTGTCGTCGCTAAAGGTGTCGCCTTGCTTGATAGGCAGGTACGCGAACACGGTACCGGGTTCGACGCGTTGCAATCCCTCGATCCGGATGTCTTGCACCACGAAGGGCGTCGTTGCGTGAGCAACCAGCCCATGCGCGGCAAACGCCGCGGCTATAACCGTCTTTGGAACAAAGCGATGAGGTTTAAACAACGTGCTTCCCCAGTGTGTATAGCTGCATCAGGTCGGGCGGTCGCCATCGTGAACGCCGCCAGACACTTTAAAAATGGATTAAACGAGCCAGATCGTTGAACAGCGCAATCGCCGACAACGCGACGATGCAGGCGAGACCCGCCCTCTGAAAAACGAGTTGCCAGCGATCGGAGACAACTTTGCCGGTTACAGCTTCAACCAAATAATATAACAGATGACCCCCGTCCAATACCGGAATTGGTAACAGGTTCAGTACGCCGAGGCTAATACTGACAAGGGCCAGGAACGACAGGAATGCAGATGGACCTAGACGTGCGCTCTTTCCTGCGTAATCGGCGATCGTCACGGGGCCAGAAAGATTTTTCAGCGAAGCCTCGCCGACGATCATCCGTCCGAACATCCGCACCGAATAAACAGCCAGATCCCACGTACGGCGCGCGCCCAGTTGCAAGCTTTCGACCGGCCCGTAACGCACGTCGATCGACGGCACCTGGGTAGCGAGTTCCGCGCCGATACGGCCGATCTGCTGCCCGGTCGCGTCATCGCGCTGCGACTGCGGGACGATGCGAACGTCTTCCAGCTTGCCCGCGGCTTGCCCGCCACGCTCTACCTGCAGCGTTACGGGCGTGCCGGCGTGCGATTTTACATAAGCGATGAAGGCTGTGGCATTGTCGGTCGGGATACCGTTGATCGCGCGCAGACGGTCGCCCACCGCAAGGCCTGCCTTTTGCGCCGCGCTACCCGGCTGCACCCCGGCGACCGTCAGCTTGCCGCCACCCGGCTCGAAACCAAGACGCGACATGAAGTCGTCGTCGACGTCTTTCTCGGTGACGCCACGCAGATCCAGCTGGAAATCCGAGGTGCCGTGTGCATCTTTTGCGCTCAGCACGACGCGCTTGTGATCGAATGCCGCGCCCAGCAGTTTCCAGCGCAGGTCGGACCACGACCGCACTCGCTCGGATTCGCCGGCGTTTTCCGCACGCACGGCAACAATCGTTTCGCCACCGTCGAAACCGGCCAGCGCGGCCGGCGTATTCGGCGTAGGCGCTGCCACCACAGCCGCCGGCTCCGTCACGCCCGTGGCGAACACGAGGGCGAACAGCACGATGGCAAGCAGGAAATTCGCGACCGGCCCGGCCGCGACAATCGCGAAACGGCGCCACACCGACTGCCGGTTAAACGCATGCGGCAAGGCTTCAGTGGGAATCGGCGCCCCGCCGGTCTCGCGCTCGTCGAGCATTTTCACGTAGCCGCCCAGCGGCAGCGCGGCAATCGTCCATTCGGTGCCCGTCTTCGGGCTCACCCACTGGAACAGCGGCTTGCCGAAGCCGATCGAAAAACGCAGCACCTTGACGCCGCACAAACGCGCGACACTGTAGTGCCCGTACTCGTGGACAACCACGAGTACGCCAATCGCCACCGCGAAGGCAAGCAGTTCGATCAGCAGGTTCATAGGCGCCTCACTGGACGGCGCGTTCCGTGCGACGGGCGCCGTCAGGCAGGCGCGCGATGAAATCGGCAGCGGCGCGGCGCGCGGCCGCATCCGCTTCGATCACGTCTTCGAGCGCGTGCGCGCTGCGGTTCGGCAACGCATTGAGTACGGCGTCGACGACCTGAGCGATCGCCATGAAACCGATCTGGTGCGACAGGAACGCTTCCACCGCGACTTCGTTCGCGGCGTTGAGCGCCGCGCTCGCGAGGCCTCCCTCGGCCAGCGCCTTCACGGCGAGCGCGAGACACGGGAAGCGCGTGTAATCCGGTTTTTCGAACGACAGCGATGCGACCTGCAGCAGATCCAGTTGGGCCACGCCCGAATCGACGCGGTCCGGAAATGCCAGCGCATGCGCGATCGGCGTGCGCATGTCGGGGTTGCCTAGTTGCGCGAGCACCGAGCCATCGGCGTACGACACCATCGAATGGATCACGCTTTGCGGGTGAATCAGCACCTCGATGCGCTCGCCCGGCAGATCGAAGAGCCAGTGCGCCTCGATCACTTCGAGGCCTTTGTTCATCATCGTGGCCGAGTCGACCGAAATCTTACGGCCCATGACCCAGTTCGGATGCTTGCAGGCTTCGTCCGGGGTAACGTCGACCAGCGTGGCCGGTTCGCGCGTGCGGAACGGACCGCCCGAGGCGGTCAGGATGATCTTCGAGACACCGCCATGCTGTGCGGCTTCGCGCGGCAAGCATTGGAAAATGGCATTGTGTTCGCTGTCGACCGGCAGCAGCACGGCGCCGTTGTCACGCACCGCGTCCATGAAGATCGCGCCGGACATCACCAGCGCTTCCTTGTTGGCGAGCAGAATGCGCTTGCCGGCGCGCGCGGCAGCGAGACTCGGCGCGAGGCCTGCAGCGCCGACGATCGCCGCTACGACCGTATCGCAGCTTTCACTCTTCGACACGTCAACGAGCGCTTGCGGGCCGTAAGTGACTTCCGTCTTGCAGCCGGCTTCACGCAACTTCGCCGCGACCTGCGCGGCGGTATCAGCATCGCCGACTACCGCGACTTCAGGCTGAAAGCGCAGGCATTGCTCGACGAGCTTGTCGCCATTGCGATGCGCCGTAAGCGCGTAAACCGAAAAGCGTTCGGGATGACGCGCGACGACGTCGAGCGTGCTGTCTCCAATCGAGCCCGTGGAACCGAGCAATGTCAGACGTTTTTGCATATCTCTTTCTCTAGCCGAGCAGCAGCATGGCAAGCGGCAGCACCGGCAACAATGCGTCGATGCGGTCGAGTACGCCACCGTGCCCAGGCAACAGGCCGCTTGAATCTTTCACTCCGGCCTGGCGTTTCATCATGGATTCGAACAGGTCGCCCACCACGCTGAACGCCACCAGCAGGGTCAGTGCGAGCAACGTACGTACGGCGCCCCATTGCGCCAGCAGCGCAGAATACAGGGTCGGCTCGAACGCGTGCAAAAAGACCGCCGCCGCCGCGACGATCATCACCACCAGCCAGCCGCCGATCGCGCCCTCCCAAGTCTTACCCGGGCTGATGGCAGGCGCCAGCTTGTGTTTTCCGAAAGCTTTTCCGGAGAAGTATGCGCCGATATCGGCCAGCCATACCAATAGGAGCAGCGACAGCACAAAGGCCACGCCCTGCATGCGTGCGGCGACGAGAGCATGCCAGCACGCGACGAATACCACAATGCCGGCAAGAAAGAGAAACGCTCGCCAGGCGCCTTGCGCAAGGGTCGGCTTGCGCAGGAGCACGTACGGCCCCGCGATCACCCAGAAAATAGCGGCCGCCTGAAAGAGCGGCCGGGGTTCCTCGACGCCGGTGCCGAGGCGCGTGCTCGCGACCAGCGCCACCGCAGCGACCAGCGCGTAAATGACCGGGCCCGCGCCGCCGAGCTTCAGCAGACGCGCCCACTCCCACGCGGCGAACACCACGACGAAGGCGATCAGCGCGCCAAACGCGCCCACCGGCGCGAACAGCGTGACCGGCAGGAAGATCGCCAGCAGGATGATCGCCGTGATGACACGGGTTTTTAGCATGGAAGCGAATCGACGTTCTGCGATTGCGGCTCGAGTTGAGCACTGGTGCGGCCGAAGCGGCGCTCACGCTCCGCGTAGGATGCGATGGCGTGGCCGAGCGCGTCGGCGTCGAAATCCGGCCAGAACGTGTCGGTGAAGTAGAACTCGGTGTAGGCGAGTTGCCACAGCAGGAAGTTGCTGACGCGGCGCTCGCCGCCGGTGCGGATAAAGAGGTCCGGCTCCGGCGCATAGGCCATCGACAGATGTTCGGCGAACGAGTCCTCGTTCACCTCGACCGCCTTGCCCGCCAGCGCCGATTGTTCGGCGAGCTTACGGGTGGCCTGCATGATGTCCCAGCGGCCGCCGTAGTTGGCGGCAATGGTGAGCGTGAGGCGGGTATTGCGCGCGGTTTTGGTTTCCGCGCGCTTGATCAGGTCGCGAATGCGCGTATCGAATCGGGACAGATCGCCGACCACGCGCAGACGGATGCCGTTCGCGTGCAGCTTGCCGATCTCGCGCTCCAGCGCGGTGACGAACAGGCGCATCAGGAACGACACTTCGTCGTTCGGGCGGCGCCAGTTTTCCGAGCTGAAGGCAAACAGCGTCAGGTATTCGACGCCCTGCCGGGCGCAGGCCTCGACGGCCGCACGCACTGCGTCGACGCCGCGCGTATGGCCGGCCACGCGCGGCAGACGGCGCTGGGTCGCCCAACGGCCGTTGCCGTCCATGATGATCGCGATATGTCGCGGCACCGCGGCGACATCAGGCACGCGCACGGTTGAGCTGGTATAGGTCATGGCCGTCGGGACAGTGACTGCAAAAAAAGAAGTGGAGATCTTAAAGGTGCTGAGCCAACCGGCCTCAGACCGTCATGATCTCGGCTTCTTTGGTCACTACAAGCTTGTCGATTTCCGTGACGAACTTGTCCGTCAGTTTCTGAACGTCGTCACCTGCACGGCGCTCGTCGTCTTCAGAAATTTCTTTGTCTTTCACGAGCTTCTTCAGTTGCTCGTTTGCATCACGGCGCAGGTTACGAACAGCGACCTTGGCCGTTTCTGCCTCGCTCTTGACCACTTTGGTCAGTTCGCGACGACGTTCTTCGGTCAGCGCGGGCATCGGCACGCGAATCACATCGCCTTGCGTAGCCGGGTTCAGACCGAGGTCCGATTCGCGGATCGCCTTTTCGACGACCTGGACCATCTTCTTTTCCCACGGCTGCACGCCGATCGTGCGTGCGTCGATCAGCGTCAGATTCGCGACCTGCGAAATCGGCACCGGCGAACCGTAGTAATCGCACTGGATGTGATCGAGCAGGCCCGTGTGTGCACGGCCCGTGCGGATCTTCGACAGGTCGTTCTTGAACGCGTCGATGGAACGCTGCATCTTTTGTTCAGCGCCCTTCCTGATATCAGCCACAGACATTTTTAAACCTCCGAACCTTCAAAACGGTGCGAGCCGGCCAGCGCGCGCACTATGCGGCGGCCTGGGCTCGCGTTAAAGCCCACGTTATGTGAACGAGAGTTTACACGTGGACGAGGGTGCCCTCGTCCTCGCCTTGTACGATGCGCTTGAGCGCACCCGGCTTGACGATCGAAAACACCCGGATCGGCAGCTTCTGATCACGGCACAGCGCGAACGCCGTGGCGTCCATCACCTGCAGATTGCGGCCGATGGCTTCGTCGAAGCTGATCGTGGTGTAACGGGTCGCGCTCGGGTCTTTCTTGGGATCGGCCGAATAAACGCCATCCACCTTGGTGGCTTTCAGCACGACCTCCGCGCCGATTTCCGAACCGCGCAGCGCGGCGGCCGTATCGGTCGTGAAGAACGGGTTGCCGGTACCGGCCGCGAAAATCACGACTTTGCCTTCTTCGAGCTGGCGAATCGCACGCGGGCGGATGTAAGGCTCGACCACCTGGTCCATACGCAGCGCGGATTGCACGCGCGCTTCGATGCCGGCGTGGCGCATTGCGTCCTGCAGCGCCAGCGCGTTCATCATGGTGGCCAGCATGCCCATGTAGTCAGCCGTGGCGCGATCCATACCGGCCGCGCCGCCCGCGACGCCGCGGAAAATATTACCGCCGCCGATCACCACGGCCAGCTGCGTTCCGAGACGGACCACTTCGGCCACGTCCGCTACCATTCGTTCGATGGTCGCGCGATTGATGCCGAAGGCATCGTCGCCCATCAGAGCTTCACCGGAGAGTTTGAGCAGGACGCGTTTATAGGCAGTGGGCATAGAGGTATCCAGATCGCGCAGAACAGGGCAACAACAAGGGACTAATGTAGGGGTGAAATGCTGATTCGGGCAAGCGTCGCCAAATTGACGAACCCTGGGGTCCGCCAGCGGCGTGCGCCGCGAGGGTCACCCGCGTGCAGCCTTGCGGCGCTGCCGACCGCGGCAAAGTCTTGCTCCGCCGCGGGTCCAACAGTACGAACTGAAGCTTAAGCGATACTTATTGTTGCTTTGCAGCAGCGACTTGAGCGGCCACTTCAGCTGCGAAGTCGTCCTGCTTCTTCTCGATGCCTTCGCCGACCACGAACAGCGCGAACTTCTGCACGCTCGCATTGCCAGCCTTCAGCATCTGTTCGATCGTCTGCTTGTCGTTCTTAACGAACGTCTGGTTCAGCAGCGACACTTCCTTCAGGTACTTCTGCACGCTGCCGTCGACCATCTTGGCGACGATTTCAGCCGGCTTGCCCGATTCAGCAGCCTTCTGCTCAGCAATGCTGCGCTCCTTGGCGATCAGATCCGCCGGGACGTCATCCGACGACAGCGAGACCGGCTTCATGGCGGCGATGTGCATTGCCACGTCCTTGCCGACCTGCTCGTCCGCGCCGGTGTACTCGACCAGCACACCGATACGCGTGCCGTGCAGGTACGCTGCCAGCTTGTTCGAGGTTTCGAAACGCACGAAACGGCGGATCGACAGGTTTTCACCGATCTTGCCGACCAGCGCCAGACGCACTGCGTCGACCGTCGAGCCGTCCAGCGGCAGTGCCGACAGGGCAGCGACGTCAGCCGGGTTTTGCGTGGCGACCAGTTCAGCGATCGTCTTCGAGAATGCCAGGAAGTCGTCGTTCTTCGAAACGAAGTCGGTTTCGCAGTTCAGTTCGACGAGCGAACCAGCGTTGCCGCCGATGAACGATGCAACCACGCCTTCAGCCGTCACGCGCGATGCTGCCTTGCTGGCCTTGTTGCCCAGCTTCACGCGCAGCAGCTCTTCAGCGCGCGCCATGTCGCCTTCAGCTTCCGTCAGCGCCTTCTTGCATTCCATCATCGGCGCGTCGGTCTTTGCGCGCAGTTCTGCAACCATGCTTGCGGTAATTGCCGCCATCATTTGCTCCTTGAGTTCCGTCTTGTCACACGCCGCCCGGACTTCGATACCGGCGGCAAGAATTCGTTTCAACGTCGCACGTATTTTTTACGGACTACGTTTCAGCACTACTCACAGCACACCACTTTGTCGCGGCTTAAAAAAAGGGGGCCTGTAGAAAGCCCCCTTTTTTGCCGGACACGGGGCAGCTTTACGCTTCCGAGTTGACCTCGACGAACTCGTCGCCGTCACCACCGCGAGCAGCTTGCACCACTTCGTTGACCGCGTTAGCACGGCCTTCGACGATTGCGTCAGCCACGCCAGCCGTGTACAGAGCGACAGCCTTCGAAGCGTCGTCGTTACCCGGGATCACGTAGTCGATGCCTTCCGGCGAGTGGTTCGTGTCGACCACGGCGATGACCGGAATACCGAGCTTGTTCGCTTCGGTAACGGCAATCTTGTGGTAGCCGACGTCGACCACGAAGATCGCGTCCGGAATACCGCCCATGTCTTTCACGCCGCCGATCGACTTTTGCAGCTTGGCCATTTCGCGTTCGAACAGGAGCGCTTCTTTCTTGCTCATGCGTTCGGTTTCGCCAGCTTCCAGCGATGCTTCCATGTCCTTCAGGCGCTTGATCGAAACCTTCAGCGTCTTGAAGTTGGTCAGCATGCCGCCGAGCCAGCGTGCGTTGACGTAAGGCATGCCAGCGCGTTGTGCTTCTTCAGCGATCGTGTCGCGCGATTGACGCTTCGTGCCGACGAACAGGATCGTGCCGCGATTCGCTGCCAGTTGACGCGCGTACTTCAGCGCGTCGTTGTACATCGGCAGCGTCTTTTCGAGGTTGATGATGTGAATCTTGTTGCGATGGCCGAAAATGAAGGGGGCCATCTTCGGGTTCCAGAAGCGCGTTTGGTGACCGAAGTGGACACCGGCTTCCAGCATTTGACGCATGGTAACTGCCATGAAAATCTCCGCGAGGGTTGGGTCTTAAGCCGGCTGCCGTATCCGCCGCGCTGCCGTTCTGGCTGAACGCGACGGACACCCTGGGTGCGCCGGCTTGCGAGTCTGCTGCCTTCGTACCGCCTTACCCGTAGCGCAGGCAACTATCGCTACGAGGCGCCTTTCCTGCCAGTTTGCGCTCATCAGAGTGACCAATAGAGCAACAAAATAAGACAGAGATCGACTTAGCCAAAGATTATAGCACGTGACTATCGGCCGACTCAACCTGCGCGGTAGCTCCCGTTTGCCGCAGGCGGGTTGCACCTATACGCCCACCACCATATTGCAAAACCGTGGCAAAACCCTGCGGCAGCGGGAATATGGTGCGATAATCTTGCAATAAATCGCATTTCAGGCCCGACTCATGGCTATTACGCTCAAAAACGAACACGATATCGCGCAGATGCGCGTCGCCTGCAAGCTCGCTAGCGAAGTGCTCGACTACATCACGCCGTTCGTCACGGCCGGCATCACGACCGGCGAACTCGACCGGCTATGTCACGAATACATGCTCCAGGTGCAAGGCACGGTTCCGGCGCCGCTGAATTATCAGCCGCCCGGCTACCCGCCTTACCCGAAAGCCACCTGCATTTCGGTCAACGACGTGATCTGCCACGGTATTCCGGGCGACAAGACGGTGAAGAACGGCGACGCCCTGAATATCGACGTCACGGTGATCAAGGAAGGCTATTTCGGCGACACCAGCCGGATGTTCATCGTCGGCGAAGGCTCGATCATGGCCAGGCGCCTCGTGCAAACCACCTTCGAATGCATGTGGCTCGGCATCGATCAGGTTCGCCCGGGCGCCCATCTCGGCGACATCGGCTACGCCATCCAGAAGCATGCTGAAGCGCAAGGCTACAGCGTGGTGCGCGAATATTGCGGCCATGGCATCGGCACGGTGTTTCACGAAGACCCGCAGATTCTGCACTACGGCCGTCCCGGCACCGGGCTCGAGCTGCAAACCGGCATGATCTTTACGATCGAACCGATGATCAACGCCGGTCGGCGCGACATCCGCACCATGCCGGATCAGTGGACCGTCAAAACCAAGGACCGCAGCCTGTCGGCACAGTGGGAACACACCGTGCTCGTCACCGAAACCGGTTACGACGTGCTGACTGTCTCGGCTGGCACGCCCGCGCGTCCGCCGGTTGTCGCAGCCACGGCCTGAACGACTTCCGCCCCCACCCGCCCGCCTGCCAATGAGTAGTGTTCCAGCCGTCGCCCAATCCCATGCCACGTCGCTCAAGGCGGACTACAAAGTGGCCAAAGCCCAGTTGCTGGAACGCTTCAAGACAGCCTCCAACGTCGACTCGCTGATGGCCGCCCTGGCTCGCGCCACGGACGAGTCGCTGCGCGCCGCCTGGAATACCTGCGAGTTGCCGCCCGAGTTGGCCCTGCTCGCGGTCGGCGGCTATGGGCGGGGCGAACTCGCGCCGCATTCTGACATCGACATTCTCGTCTTGCTGCCCGACGCGCCGATCGCGCATCTGGAAGCACGCATCGAGCGTTTTATCAGCCTCGCGTGGGATTTGGGACTCGAACTCGGCAGCAGTGTGCGCAGCGTGGTGCAGTGTGTCGAAGAAGCCGCGAACGACGTCACCGTGCGCACCTCGCTGCTCGAAGCTCGGCGCATTACAGGCAGCACCCTGCTCTTCGACGACTTTGCGAAGCGCTACCGCGAAACGCTCGACCCGCGCGCGTTCTTCCAGGCCAAAGTGCTGGAAATGCGTCAGCGGCACGCCAAATTTCAGGACACGCCGTATGCGCTCGAGCCGAACATCAAGGAAAGCCCGGGCGGCCTGCGCGATCTGCAGCTGATTCTGTGGATTACCCAGGCAGCTGGCTTCGGCAGCAGCTGGCGCGAGCTCGAAGCACGCGGCCTGATCACCGAGCGAGAAGCGCGCGAACTGCGCCGCAACGAAGGCTTCCTGAAAACGCTGCGCGCCCGCTTGCATGTGATCGCCGGCCGTCGTCAGGACATTCTGGTGTTCGACCTGCAAACGCCGGTGGCCGAAAGCTTCGGCTATAAGCCAACGGCGACGAAGCGCGCCAGCGAACAGTTGATGCGCCGCTATTACTGGTCCGCCAAAGCCGTTACGCAGCTGGCCACGATCCTGATCCAGAACATCGAAGCGCAGCTCTTCCCGAACACGAGCGGCATCACGCGCGTGCTCTCGGACCGTTTCGTCGAGAAGCAGGGCATGCTGGAAATCGCCAGCGACGACGTCTTCCAGCGCGAGCCGAACGCGATCCTCGAAGCTTTTCTGCTCTACGAACAGACGCCGGGCGTGAAGGGTTTGTCGGCGCGCACGCTGCGCGCGATCTACAACGCTCGCGACGTGATGGACCAGCATTGGCGGCGCGATCCGGAAAACGGTCGCCTGTTCATGGACATCCTGAAGCAGCCCGCCGGCATCACGCACGCGCTGCGACTGATGAACCAGACCAGCGTGCTCGGGCGCTATCTGCTGAACTTCCGGCGCATCGTCGGGCAGATGCAGCACGATCTGTATCACGTCTATACGGTCGATCAGCACATCCTCATGGTGCTGCGTAATCTGCGCCGCTTCGCGGTCGCCGAGCACGCGCACGAATATCCGTTCTGCAGTCAGTTGATCGCCAATTTCGACCGGCCGTGGGTGCTGTACGTGGCGGCGCTGTTTCACGACATCGCCAAGGGCCGCGGCGGCGACCATTCCACGCTCGGCATGGCCGATGCGCGGCGCTTCTGCCGCAACCATGGCATCGAGGGCGAGGACGGCGAACTGGTCGTCTGGCTGGTGCAGCAGCATCTGACCATGAGCCAGGTCGCGCAGAAGCAGGATACGAGCGACCCCGAAGTCATCAAGCGCTTTGCCGAACTGGTCGGCAACGAGCGCTGGCTCACCGCGCTTTACCTGCTGACCGTGGCCGACATTCGCGGCACCAGCCCGAAAGTCTGGAACACGTGGAAAGGCAAGCTGCTCGAGGACCTCTACCGCGCAACCCTGGCGGTGCTTGGCGGCGCCCGGCCAGACGCGCATTCGGAACTGAAATCGCGCCAGGAAGAAGCGCTTGCCCTGCTGCGCCTCGAAACCGTGCCGGAAGGCGCGCAAAAGGCGCTGTGGGACAAGCTGGATATCGGCTACTTCCTGCGCCACGACGCCGCGGATATCGCGTGGCAGACCCGTGTGCTGTACCGGCACGTCGAAACCGCGACGCCGATCGTACGGGCGCGTCCTTCGCCGATCGGCGAAGCGCTTCAGGTGCTGGTGTATGTGAAAGACCAGCCCGATCTGTTCGCCGGCATTTGTGCGTATTTCGACCGCAATGGCTTGTCGGTGCTCGATGCGCGGGTCAGCACGACCCGCCACGGGTACGCGCTCGATAATTTCCTCGTCGCGCACACCGAAGAAGACGTGCATTATCGCGATATTGCCAATCTGGTCGAACAGGAACTGACCGCACGCCTCGCCGGTGACGGCACCCTGCTTCCGGGACCGTCGAAAGGCCGGTTGTCACGGCTGTCGCGGACCTTCCCTGTGACGCCGCGCGTCGATCTTCGGGCCGACGAGCGCGGCCAATATTACATCCTGTCCGTGTCTGCGAACGACCGGCCAGGCCTTCTTTATTCAATCGCGCGCGTGCTGGCCGAGCACCGGGTCGGCGTTGCGTCGGCGCGGATCAATACGCTCGGCGAACGTGTCGAAGACGTGTTCCTGCTGGATGGACACGGTCTGTCGGACAACCGCCTGCAAATTCAGGTCGAGACCGAACTGCTGCGCGCGATTGCAGTGTGAGATTTCATGCGAGTCAAATTAACAGCCAAGCACCCGCGGCCGGCTTCGTCCGAACGCGCCCCTGTCCGTACCGGAAGCAACTCGGCGCGTAAGCCGACGCGTCCGACCGGGCCACGGCCGTCTACGCCGACGGCAGGGTTCAACGGGGCACGGGGCGAAGGCGCTGGCGCAGCGGGTGGCGGCAAGCGGCCGGCAGGTGCAGGCAAGCCGGCAGGCGCCGGGGCGCGTGCGCCACGGGCTGAAGGATCGTTTTCCCGTGAGCGGGATGCTGGCGCTGCGCGCCGGGCGCCGTCGGATCGTCCGCCGCGGCGCGAAGGGGACGGCGGTGCGCCGCGCCGGTTTGAGGGCAGTGGCGATCGTGCTCCGCGTCGGGACGATGGTGAGCGTGCGCCGCGCCGGTTTGAAGGTGGTGGCGATCGTAGCGAACGTGCGCCGCGCCGTGCTGACAGTGAACGTAGCCAGGGCGCTCCGCGTCGATTTGAAGGTAGCGGCGATCGTGCACCGCGTCGGGATGAGGGCGCTCGTGCGCCCCGTAAGTTTGAAGGTGGCGGTGATCGTAGCGAACGCGCTCCGCGCCGTGCTGACGGTGAACGCCCTCAAGGTGCTCCGCGCCGGTTTGAGGGCAACGACCGTGCGCCGCGTCGAGACGATGGCGAGCGTGCGCCCCGTAAGTTTGAAGGTGGCGGCGATCGTAGCGAACGCGCTCCGCGCCGCGCTGACGGTGAACGCAGCCAAGGTGCTCCGCGTCGGTTTGAGGGCAGCAGCGACCGTGCTCCGCGTCGTGACCTTGGTGAACGTGCACCTCGCAGGTTTGAAGGTGGTGGTGATCGCACTGAACGCGCCCCGCGTCGCGCTGACGGTGAACGCAGCCAAGGCGCTCCGCGCCGGTTCGAAGGTGCCGGCGATCGCAGCGAACGCGCACCGCGCAGTTTCGAAGGCAACCGTGCCCCGCGCCGCGACGAAGGCGAACGCCGCTCGTTCAGCGGTCCGCGCCCGGGTGCAGGCCGTCCGTCGGAAGGTGGCCCGCGTGGCGAGCGTCCGGCGCGTGACGCCTCGGATCGGCCCCGCTTTGGCGGCGACCGTGGCGCCCCGCAGGGGCGCGGCAGCGGCGAGCGCGGTCCGCGCAGCGACAGCGCAGCACCGCGCCGTTTTGAAGGCGAGCGTGGCGAGCGCACTTTCGCGAAGCCCGTCAAAAGCGGCTACGGTGACCGCACGGACCGTCCGGCTCGCGCACCGCGTGACGACCGTGGCGAACGCGCCCCAGCCAAACGTGAATTCGGCGATCGTCCGCCGCGTGCCGGCGAACGTAACGAACGTAGCGAGCGGGGCGAGCGCCCTGCTCGCAGCTTCGACAAGGCGCTGCCGGCTGCCGGCCGCCGCTTCGACGACGACAACCGCCCCGCCCGTGCCGACAAGCCGCGTGGCCCAGCGCCCGCAGCCAGAGCCGAACGCGACGATGACACCGATGCCGCTCCGCGCACGCCGCGCCGCGACTACGAAGACGCACCGGGAACGCTGCGCCTGTCCAAGCTGATGTCGGAACTCGGCCTGTGCTCGCGCCGTGAAGCCGACGAGTGGATCGAAAAAGGCTGGGTGCTGGTCGACGGCGAGCGGATCGACACGCTCGGCACCAAGGTTCGCCCGGATCAACGCATCGAGATCGACCCCGCCGCCGAAGCCGCGCAAGCGAGCCAGGTGACGGTCTTGATCCACAAGCCCGTGGGCCTCGTATCGGGCCAGGCGGAAGACGGCTATCAACCGGCGATCACGCTGGTCACGCCGGAAAATCGCTGGGATGGCGACACTTCCGACATCCGCTTCTCGGTCTCGCATCTGCGCCAACTCGCGCCGGCAGGCCGCCTCGACATCGATTCGACGGGCTTACTGGTGTTGACTCAGGACGGCCGCATTGCCAAGCAGCTGATTGGCGGCCATTCGGAGATCGACAAGGAGTATCTGGTGCGCGTGTCGTTCGGCGAGCACACCACCGACGTCGAAAGCCACTTCCCGCCGGAAAGCCTCGCGCTCCTGTGCCACGGCCTCTCGCTCGACGACGTGCCGCTGAAACCCGCCCAGGTCAATTGGCAAAACGGCGAGCAACTGCGCTTCGTGCTGCGCGAAGGCAAGAAACGCCAGATCCGCCGGATGTGCGAGCTGGTCGGCCTCGAAGTAATCGGCCTGAAGCGCGTGCGGATGGGTCAGGTCATGCTGGGCGCACTGCCGCCGGGTCAATGGCGCTATCTGTCGGCGGACGAGTCGTTCTGATGCGGGGAGCTTGACGCTCAGATACGTTCGCCCAACAAAAAACCCACGTGAAAACGTGGGTTTTTTTATGCCTGCAACGCACGCGCGCAGAACACCGCAGCCTCAGTCGTCGCTATTCGGATCCATATCCGGAAACAGAACTTCCGTGAAACCGAACTTCGCGAAATCGTTGATCCGCATGGGGTATAGCTTGCCGATCAGGTGATCGCACTCATGCTGCACGACACGCGCGTGAAAGCCCTCGGCGACGCGGTCGATCGGCTTGCCGTATTGATCGAAGCCGTGATACTTGATCATCGAAAACCGGCTCACGGCGCCGCGCAGGCCCGGCACGGACAGGCAACCTTCCCAGCCCTCTTCCATATCCTGCGACACCGGCGTGATGGTCGGGTTGATCAGCACCGTCTCCGGCACCGGCGGCGCATCCGGATAGCGTTCGTTGTGCCCAAAACCAAAGATCACCACCTGCAGATTGACGCCGATCTGCGGCGCGGCGAGCCCCGCGCCGTTCGCGTCGTGCATGGTCTCGAACATGTCTTTGATGAGTTCATGCAACTCGGGGGTGTCGAAGTGGTCGACCGGGTCGGCAATTTGCAAAAGGCGCGGATCGCCCATCTTGAGAATTTCGCGGATCATAACTGCCCCTCCAGGAGCTTACGCATACCATCTTCGTCGAGTACGGGAACGCCGAGTTCCTCGGCTTTCGCCAACTTGCTGCCCGCTTCGGCCCCCGCCACCACGTAGTCCGTTTTCTTCGACACCGAACCGGCCACTTTCGCACCGGCCGCTTCGAGCATTTCTTTCGCCTCTTCACGGGCGAGCGTCGGCAAGGTGCCGGTCAGGACGACCGTCTTGCCGGCCAGCACGCCTTGCGGCGCCTTTGGTGCGGGCGGTCCTTCCGGCCAGGTGACCTTGCCCGGTGCGCGGAGTTGCTCGATCACCGTGCGGTTGTGTTCTTCGGCAAAAAACTGATGAAGCGACTCGGCCACCACAGGGCCCACGTCGTTCACCTCCAGCAATTCTTCGACCGAGGCGTCCATGATCGGATTCAGCGAGCCGAAATGCTTGGCGAGATCTTTCGCTGTCGATTCACCCACATGCCGGATACCGAGCGCGTAAATAAAGCGCGCCAGCGTGGTGTGCTTGGCCTTTTCCAGCGAGTCGAGCAGATTCTGCGCGGACTTTTCAGCGAAGCGATCGAGTTCAGCGAGTGTCGCAAAGCCGACGTTGAACAGATCGGCCGGCGTGCGCACCAGATTCTGCTCGACGAGCTGATCGATGATCTTTTCGCCGAGCCCGTCGATATCCAGCGCTCGCCGCTGCGCGAAGTGCCACAGCGCCTGCTTGCGCTGCGCCGGGCAGAACAGGCCACCCGTGCAGCGCGCAATCGCCTCGTCCGGCAGGCGTTCGATGCTCGAGCCGCACACCGGGCACTGCGTGGGCATGACAAACTCGCGGGCGTCGTCCGGACGGCGGTCGAGCAACGCGCTCACCACTTCGGGAATCACGTCGCCCGCGCGCCGCACGATCACCGTGTCGCCGATGCGAATATCCTTGCGACGCACTTCGTCTTCGTTGTGCAACGTTGCGTTCGTGACCGTGGCGCCGCCGACGAACACCGGCTCCAGCCGCGCAACCGGCGTAATCGCACCGGTGCGGCCCACCTGAACGTCGATGGCCAGGAGTTTGGTCAGCGCTTCCTGCGCCGGGAATTTGTGCGCCAGAGCGAAACGCGGCGCGCGCGAGACAAAGCCGAGCGCGTCCTGCTCATCGCGCCGGTTGACCTTGTAGACGACGCCGTCGATATCGTAAGGCAGCGTATCGCGCTTTTCGCCTACCGCGTGGAAGAACCCCAGCAAGCCTTCAGCGCCCTGCACCACTGCGCGCTCGCCATTCACCGGCAAGCCGAGTTCCTTGTACCAGTCGAGCAGTTCGCTATGCGTGGCCGGCATTTCGATGCCTTCGACCACACCGATTCCATAAGCGAAGAATGACAGCGGCCGTTGCGCAGTAATCTTCGAATCGAGCTGCCGCAAACTGCCCGCCGCAGCGTTACGCGGATTAGCGAACTCCTTCTGCTCAGCAGCCCGCTGGCGCTCGTTCAGCCGCTCAAAATCGCGCTTGAACATGAGCACTTCGCCGCGCACGTCGAGCACCTGCGGCACGCGTTTGCCCTTGAGCTTGAGCGGAATGGAACGGATCGTGCGGACGTTTTCGGTGACGTTCTCGCCCGTGGCGCCGTCGCCGCGCGTGGACGCCTGGACGAAGGTGCCGTCGACGTAACGCAGCGAGATGGCAAGGCCGTCGAACTTCAGTTCAGCGGCGTAATCCACCGGCACCGGCGGTTCGCTCGCGTTCTTGCCGAGCGCGTCGCCAACGCGCTTGTCGAACGCGACGATGTCTTCGTCGGCAAAACCATTGTTCAGCGAGAGCATGGGCTGATCGTGCACGACCGGCTCGAAGCCGCTCGACGCCTCGCCGCCCACGCGCTGAGTGGGTGAATCCGGCACGATCAGGTCCGGATGCTCCGCCTCGATTCGCTCCAACTCCTTGAACAGCTTGTCGTACTCCGCGTCCGGCAGATCGGGCTGGTCTAGCACGTAGTACGCGTAATTGGCGCGTTCGAGTTCCGCGCGCAGCCACGTGGCCCGCTCGGCGGGCGTGCTGGTTGCAGGGTTAGAGGCGGGGGTTCGGGCCATGCTGTCGGAAGCTTCTTCAAAGGAATTCAGACATTGGATTATCGCAGGAAGCGTGCCCCTTTACATCGGCCGAATGGCCAGTTTCGTGCGTTCGTTTTTCCGCCCCAAACGCTGTCCCAAACGCCAACGGCCGCACAGTGTGCGGCCGTCGAATACTGCGCAATTGCAAAGCCCTTACTGGCTGAACAGACGCCGCGTGGCCGGCGAACCCGCCGGAATACCCGCCTGTTCGAGCTTCGCGTAAAGCGTCATCAACTGCTTTTCGATCGCCAGCAGCGCGGTTTCCGGCAGCGGACGGCGCCCATCGTCGACCACCCGGCCGCCAATACGCTCAGCCAACGATTTCGCGTAGTCGCACATCAGGCGGAACGGCAGGATGTCTTCGTCCGCGACCGGCACGTCGAGCACCAGCGTGATCATCTGGCCGCCCTTGTAGGTCAGGTCGTCGCGCAGGAAATTGGTGTCGCCGAATTGCAGCATGAAGACCGGGCTCTGCTTCGCGTCGAGCTTGACGAAGCGCGTGCCGTCGCGCGAGAGCAGCAAGCCATCTTGCGAAGCGACGGCCTGGACATAATTGGCCGACCACGGCGCGCCATCGGAGAGCACGTTGATCGACAGCTGCGCATCGCACTGCGCGGCGAAACCATCGAGTTCGCGCGCCATCGCGACTGTTTCGAGCATGTCGGGAAATTCCGGCGACGCATCGAGCGCGTCGGCAAACTGCTGCACGCCGGTCACGAACTCGGAGAACTCCAGTTCGTTGAGCGCGCCACTCCGATTGGCCAGTTGCGCGGCCGCGCGGAGCTCTTCATAGCGCGCGCCGTTTTGCAGCAATTCCCACGCGCCGCCTTCGAGCTTGCCTTCGATATGCACCGGCTTGCTGCCGGCGCGGCGCAGACGCTGCGCAAGCGGAATCACCTTGTCGCCGGCCACCGGGCCGTTCAAACGAATCGGCACGATGCAGTCGATGCGGCGATCGACGATAGCCGGCGGCGCCGACGAAATCGTCGTGGCAGCGGGCAGGATCGGCTCATCGGCCGTCGCGGCATGGCCGCTTTCGGCTTCAGCAATGCCTTCCGCTTCGGGATAGCCATTCGGCGTAGTCGTCTCGGCCTGAATATCGGCCGGCGTATCGAGCGGCGGGGCGGTCGCGCCAAAAGTCGGTTCGACGCGCGCCGCCGAGGTTTCCGCCGCCTGCTCCGAACCCACTACCGGCTCGCGCCGCGTGGTCGGCCGGGCCGGTTCGATAAACGGGCTCTGCTCCTCCTGATCGTCCCGCGCGAAACTTTCGGCGGTATCGGCCGGCATTGGACGCGGCATCTTGCGGCGCACCTTCGCGCCTTGCCATGCGTTGTATACGACCACGCCCCCGACCACCACGGCACCCGCGCCGATCAAACCGAGTGTCAACTCGTCCATGCATGCTCCATCAGCAATTCTTCTGTCTGCGCGGCTTTGCGCCCGCCCCACGTGTCGCGCGGCCGATGGCCGCAGCGCTGAACGCGGGCGCCCGCGATGATCAACCTAAACGAAAACTTAAACGATATTCTGGGCGAAACCAGCCGCCGTTTCCATGTCGACCGCGACGATCCGCGATACGCCCTGCTCCTGCATGGTCACGCCGATCAGTTGCTGCGCCATTTCCATCGCGATCTTGTTGTGCGAAATGAACAGGAACTGCGTCTTGTCCGACATTGCGCGCACGAGGTTCGCGAAGCGTTCGGTGTTGGCGTCGTCGAGCGGCGCGTCCACTTCGTCGAGCAGACAGAACGGCGCGGGATTCAGCTGGAACATCGCGAACACCAGTGCGGTAGCGGTCAGGGCCTTCTCGCCGCCTGACAGCAGGTGAATCGTCGAATTCTTCTTGCCCGGCGGCTGCGCCATCACCTGCACGCCGGCGTCGAGAATCTCGTCACCGGTCATGATCAGCTTGGCCTGGCCACCGCCGAAGAGACGCGGGAACAGCTCGCCGAAATGACGGTTCACTTCGTCGAATGTGCCTTGCAGCAAGGTGCGCGTTTCGCCGTCGATCTTGCGGATCGCGTCTTCGAGCGTTTCGATCGCGTTGTTCAGGTCGGCCGACTGCGAATCGAGGAACGTCTTGCGCTCGGTTGCGGCCTTCAGTTCGTCGAGCGCAGCCATGTTGACCGGACCGAGCGCCGTGATGGCGTTGTTGATCCGCGTAACTTCGCCTTGCAGGTAGGACGGCTTCATGTCCGGCGTGAGCTTGGCCTGCAACTCCGCTTCATCGACGCCGGCTGCCGCCAGTTGCTCGATGAACTGCTCGCCGTTCAGGCGCGCGGCCTGTTCCTTCAACTGCAATTCGTTGATGCGGTCACGCAGCGGTTGTAGCGCACGCTCGGCGCTCAGACGGGTTTCGTCGGCGGCACGCAGCTTGGCCGTCAGGTCGTCCAGCTCCAGACGCGTGGCGTGCAGCGCTTCTTCCTTGACCGCGCGGATATCGAGCGCGTCCTGCAAACCGGTATGCGCGGTTTGCTCGTTGATCGTTTCCAGTTCGGCGCGCGCATCTTCCAGCGACGCGGCGACGCGTTCGCTCTGCTCGTGCGAGACCTGGATGCTGCGCTTCAATTCGTCGATGCGGTTCGCCATGTTGCGCGCGGCGAAGCGCGCGTCGGTGGCGGCCCGATCGAGATCGCGCGATTGGGCGCGCGCGGCGGTAAGCGATTCGTCGAGCGCTTCGAAGGCCATCTGGTGATCTTCGAAACGCGCCTGCAATTCGGCGAGTTCGGAATCGTGACGCTCGAAGTTCGCTTCCGATTCGCCACGCAAAGCGCGCTGCTCTTCGATCTGCCCGGTGATTTCTTCCAGCTCTTCGCGGATTTGCGTGCTCCGCTGCGTGTAACGCTCATGCGCTTGCGCGAGCTTGAGCACGTCCATCTGCAAAGCGTGCACGCGTTGGGTTGCGCGCTCCGACTGTTGACGCACATCGGTCAACGCTTGCGCGGCTTGCGTGTGCGCGGCTTCGGCGCGGATCGCGGCGGCCTTCGCCTCATCGGCGAGCAAAGCCTGCGCGCGCACCTGACGGCCCAGGTTTTCGATTTCCTGCTGACGGGCCAGCATGCCGGCCTGTTCGGAATCGGCGGCGTACAGCTGGACGCCGACGCGCGTCACGACGTGGCCGGCCTTGACGACGAACGAGCCGCCCTCCGGCAATTGCGCGCGCATGGCGAGCGCCTGTTGCAGATCGTCAGCGACGAAGGAGAGGCCGAGCCAGTCATTCAACACGGCGCGAATGCCTGCGTCGTCGATACGGACCAGCGACAGCAACGGACGCAATCCCGCCGGCGCAGCAGCCGGCTGACCAGCCGCGGGCGGCGCGTAGAACGCGAGCTTGGCGGGCGGCGCGTCGGTGGCGAACGCCTTGACCCAGTCGAGGTTCGACACTTCCAGCGCGGCGAGCCGCTCACGCAGCACCGCTTCGAGCGCGGCTTCCCAACCGGCTTCGACGTGCAGCTTCTTCCACAGACGCGGCAAGCCGCTCAGCTCGTGCTTTTCGAGCCACGGCTGGATCTTGCCTTCGGTCTGGACGTTTTCCTGCAGTTGCTTGAGCGCGGCAAGGCGTGCGTCGAGCTGATGAATCTGCGCGCTTTCCGACTGCACGCGTTCCTGGGCAGCGCGCCGTTCACCGTCCAGACGCGGCAGCGTTTCCTGCGCGTCGGCAAGACGGGCCTGCGCGTCGTGCAGGATTTCTTCGTGCTCGGCGAGCTGCGCGCGCATGTCTTCGAGCTGCGCTTCGTCGGGGGCATCCAGACCGCCCGCTTCCGACTTCAGCCGTTCGTGACGCTGCTGCAACTGCTGCAATTGCTGATCGGCATTACGCTGATGCGCCGCTTCGAGCTTGAGTGCCTGTTCGGTCTGCGCGATACCGCCGCGCTCGGCGTTCAGTTCGGTCTGCGCATCGCGCCAGCGCGCTTCGAGCGCGGGCATCGCATCATGCTTGGCGGCGGCCTCGTCTTCAGCCAGCGCGGCCTTTTCGTCGGCGACGGCCAGTTGTTCCTCAGCGTCTGCAAGATCGTCTTGCGCCTTCTGCGCCTGCGACTGCCACTGCTCGCGCTGCGCGGTCAACGCGGCAATCTGCGCCTGTGTGCGGTTACGCGATTCGACAATGAACTTGATCTCGGCCTCGAGGCGGCTGACTTCGGCATTCGCCTCGTACAACGCGCCTTGCGCGCCCTGCATCGCGTCGCTGGCGGAGTAATGCGCGACGCGCAGCGTTTCGAGTTGCGCTTCGACTTCACGCAGCTTCGCGGTTTGCGCTTCGAGGTCGATCTGCGCCTGTTCGATCGCGCGTTGCTGGCGTTCCTGCTCGCCGCCGGCTTCGTTCTTGCGCAGCAGCCACAACAGACGCTGCTTCTCTTCGCCGTCGGCCTGCAAATCCTTGTACTTGGTCGCGACGATTGCCTGCGCCTCGAGCTTCTCGAGGTTGGCACTGAGTTCGCGGACGATGTCTTCGACGCGGATCAGATTCTCGCGCGTGTCGTGCAGACGGTTCTCCGTCTCGCGGCGGCGTTCCTTGTACTTCGACACGCCCGCGGCTTCTTCGAGGAACACGCGCAGCTCTTCCGGCTTCGCCTCGATCAGGCGCGCGATCATGCCCTGCCCGATGATCGCGTACGCACGCGGCCCGAGGCCGGTGCCGAGGAAGATGTCCTGAATATCGCGGCGGCGCGCCGGCAGGTTGTTGATGTAGTAGCTCGAGGTGCCGTCGCGCGTCAGCACGCGCTTGACGGCGATTTCGGCATACTGCCCCCACTGCCCGGCGGCGCGGCCGTCGGCGTTGTCGAACACGAGTTCGACGCTGGCGCGGCTACCCGGCTTGCGCGCGGTCGAGCCATTGAAGATCACGTCCTGCATCGACTCGCCGCGCAGCTCGGAAGCGCGCGATTCGCCGAGCACCCAGCGCACGGCGTCGATGATGTTGGACTTGCCGCACCCATTCGGTCCGACCACGCCGACAAGCTGGCCCGGGACCTGGAAATGCGTGGGATCGACGAATGACTTGAAGCCAGCGAGTTTGATCGAGGTCAGACGCACGGCGATTTCGCTGTTTGAAAAGGGAAAATAAAAGGTGGCTCGTGAAGGCCGCGCCAGCCGTTCGCCGATGCAGCGAAACGGCCCGCGAACCCCCGCGACACGGGCGCCAACTGCACGCGATGAGGCATGCGCCGGCTAATGAGGGGCAATCATACCATCGCGCGCGAGCGGTTCTTAGCGTCCTTACGGTCCGCACCGAGGTCGGCGTCGCGGTCGACGTCTCGGTCAACATCAAGACCCGCATCCTGATTAGCCGGATCGGGCGGTAAAGCCTTGGTCCGGTGCACCCAACTGGACAATGCCGACGCCAGCACGATGCACGCGCCGCCTGCCCATTCGCGCGGGCCCGGCGACTCGCCGGCGAACAGCCATGCGGACAAAGCCGTCACCACGATCTCGAACAGCATGATGATCGAGGCCCGATTGGCCGGCACGCGTGCGAGCCCATACTGCACGAGCATATTGTTCGACGCCAGCAGAAAACCGAGGCCGAGCACTAGTAACGCGGCCGTGCCGAGATGCGCGCCGGTTGGCGGTGCCGGCATCGCCTCGAACAGCGACGCACAGGCGCTGAAAATCGCCGCGCCGCCGAAGATCGTCGCGGTGCGCATTTCGGGCTTCATCTCAGGCAGCACGCGGCTCGTCTTGAGGATCAGGACGTTGCTCATCGCGAAACCCATGCCGCCCGCGAGTCCCGCCCATTCGGCCAGGTTGCCGGGCACCGGGAGCCCCAGTTGCGGCGACCACAGCATGGTCATCGCGCCGGCCAGCGACAGCGCGGCAAGGCCTGCGCCCGACCAGGTGAGGCGTTCGTGCAGGATAAAGTGCGCAAAGAGCGCGGTCCAGGCGGGGGTGAGATAGAACAGCAGCAGGACGCGCATCACCTCGCCGTGGATCGATCCCCACACGAAACCGAGATTGGTTACGCCGGCTGCCAGCGCAAGGGCCGGTAGCAGCCAGTGCCAGCGCACTGTCTTGAGCGCACGATGGCGCACCAGCAGAACGAACAGACAACCGGCGGCGCTCGTCAGTGCGCTTGCCGCCGTGCCGGTCACGCCAAGCGCATTCAGCATGCGCAGCGGGTACCAGATCATCCCCCATACCGAGGCGCCCAGCATGATCGCGAGCGTGGGCCAGCCTGTGCGAAGCCAGTTGCTCATGATGTAAGGCTCCCGCGGCGGTTGCTGCTCCTGCGGGCGATGTTGCTGACTTTGCCGACGGCGGGGTTCTTGCGCCCGCTTCGTCCGAATCGTGCGGATGTCTCCATTGCTGCTACAAACATTGCTGCTCCTGCTTCTTTTTTGCGCGAACCGTCTGCGGTTCGCGTCGTTCCCGCTGCGTCGCATTGTCTGCGCCGCCTGGCGGGTTGCGCCGCGTCTTACACGCGGGGCGCCACCACGAATTTCCCGTACGCGCCGCCACGCTATAATCATTCGCTCGCCGCCGCTGCCGCCCTTTTCGCGTGTTTCATGCGTTTTACGGTCAGCATGCGTGCCAGCATTCCTCTGCGCCCATCTTCGATCAGGCTCGATCCGCCCAGTGAACCCGCTACTCGACTCCCTTCAGCCCTATCCGTTCGAAAAGCTGCGTGCGCTTTTCAAGGACGTCACGCCGCCAGCGGCCCTCGCGCACATCAGCTTCGGCATCGGCGAACCGAAACATCCCACGCCCGCGCTGATTCGCGACGCGGTGATCGCCTCGCTCGGCGGCCTGGCGGCGTATCCGGCCACCATCGGTTCGCCTGCACTGCGCGAATCGATCGCGAAATGGGCGACCCAGCGCTACAACCTGCCGCCGGTCGATCCGGCCACCCAGGTGCTGCCGGTGGCGGGCTCGCGCGAGGCGCTTTTTGCGCTCGCACAAACGGTTATCGACCCCAAGCTCAACGCGAACGGCGAGCCTGCGATCGTACTCTGTCCGAACCCGTTCTACCAAATCTATGAAGGCGCGGCGCTTCTGGCCGGCGCTCAGCCGTACTTCGTGAATAGCGACCCGGCGCGCAACTTCGCCTGCGACTATTCAGCCGTGCCAGCCGACATCTGGGCGCGCACGCAGCTGCTGTACGTGTGCTCGCCGGGCAATCCCACGGGCGCCGTGCTCACGCTCGACGACTGGCGCGAGCTGTTTGCCCTGTCGGACCGTTACGGCTTCGTGATCGCCTCGGACGAGTGCTACTCGGAAATCTACTTCGACGAAGCCAATCCGCCGCTCGGCGGTCTGGAGGCGGCCCACAAGCTCGGCCGCGGCTTCGAGCGCCTCGTGATGCTCTCCAGCCTGTCCAAGCGCTCGAATGTGCCAGGCATGCGCTCGGGCTTCGTGGCGGGCGACGCGGCGATCCTGAAAGACTTCCTGCTATACCGGACATACCACGGCACGGCCTTGTCGACGGTGTTCCAGAGTGCCAGCATCGCGGCCTGGAATGACGAAACGCACGTGCGCGAGAACCGCGCGAAGTACGTGCAGAAATTTTCCACCGTGACGCCGATGCTCGCCGAGGTGCTCGACGTGCGCCTGCCGGACGCCGCGTTCTACCTGTGGGCGGACGTCTCGCGCACGGGCCTCACGGACACCGAGTTCGCCCAGCGCCTCTACGCCGACTATAATGTGACGGTTCTGCCGGGCTCGTTCCTCGCGCGCACTGCGCATGGCGTGAACCCCGGCCGCAATTTCGTGCGCATGGCGCTCGTCGCCGATGTCGACGAATGCACGCAGGGCGCACAACGGATCGTCGATTTTTGCCGCGCGCTCGCGGGTTGAGGTTTTTCGCGAATTTTCATATTCGGCAACCCCGCGCACCGCACTCCCTTCTTCAGACTTCAACTCTTCAGAAAAGCACGCATATGTCGCAACAACTTCAGCAGATCATTGATACCGCCTGGGAAAACCGCGCCGACCTGTCGCCGAAGGCCGCGCCGGCCGAGGTGCGCGAAGCCGTCGCCCACGCCATCGAGCAACTGGACAAGGGCGCGCTGCGCGTGGCCGAAAAGAAGGACGGCGACTGGGTCGTCAATCAATGGCTGAAGAAAGCCGTGCTGCTGTCGTTCCGCCTGGAAGACAACGTGGTCCAACCGGCTGGCGGCTACTCACAGTTCTACGACAAGGTGCCGTCGAAGTTCGCCAACTACACCGCTGAAGACTTCGCCGCCGGCGGCTTCCGCGTCGTGCCGCCCGCCATCGCGCGCCGCGGCTCGTTCATCGCGAAGAACGTCGTGCTGATGCCGTCGTACACCAACATCGGCGCTTATGTCGATGAAGGCACGATGGTCGACACGTGGGCGACTGTCGGTTCGTGCGCGCAGATCGGCAAAAACGTCCACCTGTCGGGTGGCGTGGGCATCGGCGGTGTGCTGGAGCCTCTGCAGGCGAACCCGGTCATCATCGAAGACAACTGCTTCATCGGCGCGCGTTCGGAGGTGGTGGAAGGCGTGATCGTCGAAGAAAACTCGGTGATTTCGATGGGCGTGTACCTCGGTCAAAGCACCAAGATTTACGACCGCGAAACCGGCGAAGTCACGTATGGCCGCATTCCGGCGGGTTCGGTGGTGGTGGCGGGCAACCTGCCGTCGAAGGACGGCTCGCATAGCCTCTACTGCGCCGTGATCGTCAAGAAGGTCGACGCCAAGACGCGCGCGAAGGTCGGCCTGAACGAGCTGCTGCGAGGCGACTGATGGCACGCGGCACCAAGACCGTCGTCTACGGCATCCCGAACTGCGACACTGTGAAGAAGGCTCGTGTGTGGCTCGAAGAGCACGGCGTCGAGTTCGAGTTCCACGACTTCAAGAAGCACGGCGTGACTGAGCCGCTGGTTCAGGACTGGCTGAAGGACGTGAAGCTCGACGCATTGCTGAACCGTCGCGGCACGACCTGGCGTGGCCTGTCTGACGACATGAAGGCGGCGGCGGAAACGCAGCCGGGCGCGATCGCGTTGATGATTCACAAGCCGTCGGTGATCAAGCGGCCGGTGCTGGTGGTCAACGGAAAGGTCAAGTCGCTCGGCTTTTCCGCGGACGAATACACGGCGCTGTTTGCCTGACGCTGATTGTTAGCGCGCAGTCCCGCTTGCGTGACTCGACGCGCGGGACTGAACGCCAGGCTCAGCGCCTCGATCGAGTGCAACGAGTAGTAAAACGCGGCCTCGCCGTGTTGCTTAAAAGCTGTTGCCGGCTGCGGTGTCCCACCGCCAGCCGGCATTTTTTCATTTCAAAGTGGCTTGTACTGAATCCATGTCCGGCACCCTCGCCCTTACCGAACAACTGATCGCGCGCGCGTCTGTCACGCCCGACGACCAGCATTGCCAGCGCCTCCTGATCGAACGCCTGTCCGCGCTCGGCTTCGAGCACGAAACGATCGAATCGAACGGCGTGACCAACCTGTGGGCCGTCAAACGCGGCGTCGACGGCACGCGCGGCAAGCTGCTCGCATTCGCCGGCCACACGGACGTCGTGCCGACCGGCCCGCTCGAACAATGGCACTCGGCACCCTTCGAGCCGACCCATCGTGACGGCAAGCTCTATGGCCGCGGCGCGGCGGACATGAAGTCGTCGATCGCCGGTTTCGTCGTGGCAAGCGAGGAGTTCGTCGCGGCGCACCCGGCGCATCGTGGCTCGATCGCCTTCCTGATTACGAGCGACGAAGAAGGCCCCGCCACCGACGGCACCGTCAAGGTCGTCGAAGCGCTGCAGGCACGCGGCGAGCGCATGGACTACTGCATCGTCGGCGAACCGACCTCGAGCGCGCAGTTCGGCGACATGGTGAAGAACGGCCGGCGTGGTTCCATGTCGGGCAAGCTCATCGTCAAGGGCGTGCAAGGCCATATCGCCTATCCGCATCTGGCGAAAAATCCGGTGCATCTGCTCGCACCCGCGTTGGCCGAGCTGGTCGCCGAACGCTGGGACGACGGCAACGAGTACTTCCCGCCCACCACCTGGCAAGTGTCGAACATCCATAGCGGCACCGGCGCGACCAACGTCATTCCGGGCCATGCGGACGTGATGTTCAACTTCCGCTTCTCGACGGCGAGCACGGTGGAAGGCTTGCAGGCTCGCGTCCATGCGATCCTCGACAAACACAATCTCGAATACGACCTGCAATGGACCGTGAGCGGCCTGCCGTTCCTTACACCGCGCGGCGACCTCTCGAACGCCCTGGCTAAAGCGATCAAGGACGAAACCGGCGTCACGACCGAACTGTCGACCACCGGCGGCACCTCGGATGGCCGCTTCATCGCCCGCATCTGCGAGCAGGTGATCGAATTCGGCCCGCTGAACGCCAGCATCCATAAGATCGACGAACACATCGAAGTCGCACACATCGAGCCGCTGAAGAACGTGTATCGCCGCGTGCTCGAACAACTGATCGCCTGACCAAGGAATTTCTGCGATGACGCTCCCGTTTTCCACTGTCCGCGACCTGCTGCGTTTCGCGGTGTCGCGCTTTAACCAGGCCGAGTTGTCGTTCGGCCACGGCTCGGCCAACGCCTACGACGAAGCCGCCTATCTGATCCTGCACACACTGCATCTGCCGCTCGATCTGCTGGAGCCGTTCCTCGACGCGCGTCTCTCCCCGGCCGAAGTCGACGCCGTGCTGAACGTAATCGAGCGCCGCGCCGGCCAACGCGTGCCGGCCGCATACATCACGCAGGAAGCGTGGATGCACGGCTTTCGCTTCCACGTGGACGAACGCGTGATCGTGCCGCGCTCGTTCATCGGCGAGTTGTTGCAGGACGGCCTGCAGCCGTATGTCGAAGATCCTGAACAGGTCGGCGCCGTGCTCGAACTGTGCACCGGCTCCGGCTGCCTTGCGATCCTCGCGGCGCACGCCTTCCCGAACGCGGATATCGACGCCGTCGATCTCTCCGCGCCCGCTCTCGAAGTGGCCACGCGCAACGTCGCGGACTACCATCTCGACGACCGCATCGCCCTCTTCGAAGGCGATCTGTACGCGCCGCTCGCCGAGCGCCGCTACGACGTGATCATCAGCAATCCGCCGTATGTGAACGCCACATCCATGCAGGAACTGCCCGCCGAGTACAAGCACGAGCCGGACATGGCTTTGGCAGGCGGCGCGGACGGTATGGACATCGTGCGCCGGATCATCGCCGAAGCGCGCAACTGGCTGACCGAAGACGGCGTGCTGGTGGTCGAGATCGGCAACGAGCGCGCGAACGTCGAAGCGGCCTTCGGCGGCCTCGATCTGGTCTGGCTGTCGACGAGCGCCGGCGACGACAACGTGTTCCTGATTCAGGCCGCGGATCTGCCGGTGTAACGTTTTATCGCCGGACCGCCGGACCGCTTTATCGCACGACACGCGCGGCAGACGTTCATTGCCTGCCGCGCATGTCGCAGCGCCTGGCCGCACAGGCCAGCACCGCCCACCTCTCCCCCGCACACCCCGCTTTCGCGGAATCCCCGAAGACGCTGAACCATCACACCACCCCAACTCACGCACGTTCGGTAAGATGGGCGCGGTCAGCTGCACGCTGCGCCATCAGGCAGCAGCGGTAGCGCCCTGCCAACCCTTCGTCCGCCTATGGAATTCGACCTGCTTCACATCGGCACGCTGGTCGCCCTCGCCCATATTCTCGGCGTGGTAGCGGCGTGCCACGCGATTCTGAACACCCGCACATCGCAAGGCGCGATCGCATGGGCCGTGTCGCTGGTCGCGATGCCGTATCTGACGCTGGTGCCGTATCTGTTCCTCGGTCGCAGCAAATTCCAGGGGTATGCGGACGCTCGCCGCATCGAAAACGAATTGCTGCGCACCCGCGCCCATCCTCAGGCATGGGACACGCTGGCCTCGTCGGCCGGGCTGCCTACCCAGGAACTTGGCGCGAGACTCGTGCATTCGCTCACGCGCCTCGGTGGCATGCCGTTCCTGCCGGGCAATTCCGTGCGCACGCTGGTCAACGGCGCCGCCACTTTCGAGGCGATCTTCGAAGCGATCGAAGGCGCACGCAATTACGTGATCGTGCAGTTCTTTATCGTGCGTGACGACGCGCTCGGCGAGATGCTTAAGGACGCATTGATCGCGAAAGCGCAGCAAGGCGTGCGCGTCTATTTCCTGTACGACAGCATCGGCAGTTTCGATCTGCCCCACCGCTACGTGGCGGCGCTGCGCGCGGCCGGCGTGGAGACGCACCCGTTCGCCACCAATCGCCGTTTCGTGAACCGCTTGCAGTTGAACTTCCGCAATCACCGCAAGATCGTCTCGGTGGACGGTGAGCGCGCGTTTGTCGGCGGACATAACGTGGGGGTCGAATATCTCGGCAGCAAGCCACCCCTGTCGCCATGGCGCGATACGCATATCGAAGTGCGCGGCCCGGCTGTCGCCAGCATCCAGTTCGTGTTCACCGAAGACTGGCACTGGGCGACCCAGCAGTTGCCAGAGTTCGCCATGCCGGCTTTCCAGCCCTCCGACGAGGGCATGCACTGCCTCGTCGTGCCGAGCGGTCCGGCCGACAAACAGGAAACCTGCTCGCTCTTCTTCGTCGAAGCGATCAATGCGGCACGCGAGCGGATCTGGATCACCACGCCTTATCTCATCCCCGACGAAGCCGTATTCTCCGCGTTGCGACTGGCCGTGCTACGCGGCGTGGATGTGCGCATTCTGATTCCGTGCCGCCGCGATCACCGCGTGGTGTTCGCCGCCTCGAAACTGTATGCGTACGACTCGCTGCGCGCGGGCATCCGCATCTTCCGCTACCAGCCGGGCTTCCTGCATCAGAAGGTCGTGCTGATCGACAGCGCGGCGGCGGCCATCGGCAGCGCCAATCTCGACAACCGCTCGTTCCGCTTGAACTTCGAGATCATGGTGCTGACCGTGGACCGCGGCTTCGCCAAGGATGTCGAAGCGATGCTGCTCAAAGACTTCGCGGAGTCGCTCGAAATCGACCGCACCGAGTACCGCAACGCGAGCGCGCTGCGGCGCGTGTTGATGCACGTGGCGCGGTTGTTCTCACCGATCCTGTAGCGTCCCTGCCACCGCGCCGTGCCTTACAACTGCTTTTCGATGTCCTCGACAATCGCCTCGGGCTTGGTCAGCGGCGCATAGCGCTTCACCACGTTGCCGTCGCGGCCGATCAGGAACTTGGTGAAGTTCCATTTGATCGCTTCGAGCCCCAGCAAGCCCGGCGCCTCGCCCGTCAGATAGCGGAACAGCGGATGCGCATTGGCGCCGTTCACATCGATCTTGTCGAACATCGGAAAGGTCACGCCGTAATTCTTTTCGCAGAAACTGCCGATCTGCGTAGCGTCACCCGGTTCCTGCTTACCGAACTGGTTGCACGGAAAACCGAGCACCGCGAGGCCGCGCGCCGCGTACGTGTCATAAACCTTCTGCAGACCCGCGTACTGCGGCGTGAACCCGCATTCGCTCGCCGTATTGACGATCAGCAAGACCTTGCCCTGATAGCGCTCAAGGCTCACTTCCTCGCCACCAAGCGTACGTGCGGAAAACGAATAAATCGATGTCATATGCTCCCCCGTGAAAGCCGTCAGTCTATGCCAAAAGCCGCGCCGGTACAGTCGGCCGAATGGCCGATCCTGGCCGGGCGCCCGGTGTCAGCCCCAGCAGTCTAAAATAGCGTTTTTCTTCAGTCGGCCTCTTCGTGATCCGCTTTAACCAGTTCAGCCTCGCGCGCGGCACCAAGCCGCTCTTTGAAAACACCACGTTCACCCTCAATCCCGGCGAGAAGGCCGGCCTGGTGGGGGCGAACGGCGCGGGCAAGTCGACGCTGTTTGCCGTTCTGCTCGGCGAGCTGCACGCCGACGCCGGTGATTTCTCGATCCCGCCGAACTGGCAGATCGCTCACGTCGCGCAGGAAACGCCCGCAGCGGACAAAACCGCCCTCGCCTACACGCTCGACGGCGACGCCGCCCTGCGCGCGATCGAAGCGTGCATCGCCGAAGCCTCGGCGGCGCATGACGGCGCCGCGGAAGGCGAAGCGCACGCCGCCTTCGCCGATGCCGACGGCTACACCGCGCCCGCCCGCGCCGAAGCCTTGCTGCTCGGCCTCGGCTTCACGCTCGAACAAACGCGCGAGCCGGTTAGCAGCTTTTCTGGCGGCTGGCGCATGCGGCTGAATCTGGCGCAGGCACTGATGTGCCGCTCCGACCTGCTGCTGCTCGACGAACCGACCAATCACCTGGATCTCGACGCGATCGTCTGGCTCGAAGACTGGCTGCACCGTTATCCCGGCACGCTGATCGTGATCTCGCACGACCGCGAATTTCTCGATTCGGTCTGCAACGTCACGCTGCATCTGGAGCATCAGCAGATCAAGCGTTACGGCGGCAACTACTCGCAGTTCGAAATCCTGCGCGCGCAGCAGATCGCCTTGCAGCAAAGCGCGTATGAGAAGCAGCAGCGCACGGTCGAACATCTGCAGAGTTACATCAACCGTTTCAAGGCGCAGGCCACCAAGGCACGCCAGGCGCAAAGCCGCGTGAAGGCGCTCGAAAAGATGGAGATGATCGCGCCGGCGCATGCGTCCTCGCCCTTCACGTTCGAATTCCGCACGCCCGATTCCGCACCGAATCCGATGATGGTGATGGAAGACGTGCGCTGCGGCTATCGCGGTGAAGACGGCGAAATTCCCATCGTCGACCATGTGATGCTGTCGATCCAGAACGGTCAGCGCATCGGCCTGCTCGGCGCGAACGGCCAGGGCAAATCGACGCTGATCAAAACGCTCGCCGGCACGCTCGAAGCGCTCGGCGGCCATGTGCGCGAAGGCAAAGGCCTGCGCATCGGCTACTTCGCGCAGCATCAGCTCGAAACGCTGCGTCCGGACGACACGCCGCTGCAGCATCTGGCGCGTCTCGCACCGGATACGCGCGAACAGGAATTGCGCGACTTCCTTGGCAGCTTCAACTTTTCCGGCGAGATGGCGACCGCGAAAATCGCGCCCTTCTCGGGCGGGGAAAAGGCCCGTTTGGCGCTTGCGTTGATTATCTGGCAAAAGCCGAATCTGTTGCTGCTCGACGAGCCGACCAACCACCTGGATCTCGAAACGCGTCACGCGCTGACCATGGCGCTCGCGCAATTCGAGGGCACGCTGATTCTGGTGTCGCACGACCGGCATCTGCTGCGCGCCACCACCGATGTGTTCATGCTGGTGGCCAAGCATCGTCTGCAGGAGTTCGACGGCGATCTCGACGACTACCGCGACTGGCTGCTGCAACATGCCGCCGACCAGCGCGCAGCGCTCAAGGCGGGCACGGCATCAGACGGTGCGGATAGCGCGGACAGCGGCGTCAATCGCAAGGAGCAACGCCGTCTCGAAGCGGAAACGCGTCAAAAGCTCGCGCACCTGAAAAAACCGCTGCAAAGCCGCATCACCAAGATCGAAACGGAAATGGACGCGCTCAACGCGGAGAAGGCGAAGCTCGATGCATTCGTCGTCGATCCGGCCAGTTACGAGCCCGAGCAGAAGAGCAAACTGACGGAAGCGATCCGCCGTCAGGCAGATGTGAACGCGCGCCTCGAAACGCTCGAAGCCGAATGGCTCGAGACTCACGAGGAACTCGAACAAATCGGCTAGCGGCAGGCTGTTCGCGGTCCGCGCCGGCATCGATCGGAGGTAGCCCTTGTCACCCGTGATCTCGTCTGCGTCCTCGTCTGAGTCGTCTGATGCTTCAGCCGCGCCATCGGTTGCGCCGTCGTCCGCAGCGGCGCCTGCACCGCTGCAAGGCCTGCGTGTGCTGGACCTGACGCGCCTGCTGCCGGGTCCGGTCGCCGCCTTGCGGCTCGCAGAACTCGGCGCAGAAGTGCTCAAGATCGAAGCGCCAGGCGCCGGCGACCCCACCCGCACGATGATGCAGTCGTCCGGCGACCGCGTAGCGGGCCGCCCCGGCGCGTTTTACCGGCTGGTAAATCGTGGCAAGCGCGAAACGCGCCTCGATCTCAAATCGGATGCAGGACGTAATGTATTGCGCGCGCTGGCGGCCGAATCAGACGTGTTGATCGAAAGTTTCCGTCCCGGCGTGATGGAGCGCCTCGGCGTCGGCTACGAAACCCTGCGCGCGCTCAATCCGAGGCTGGTGTACTGCGCGATCAGCGGTTACGGCGCCAGCGGTCCGTTTGTCGACCATGCCGGTCACGATCTCAACTACATCGGCTACGCGGGCGTGCTCGATCAGTTGGCGGGCCGCGACGGCACGCCGATCCTGCCGAATTTCCAGATCGCCGACCTGCTCGGCGGCGCGTTGAGCGCGGTGACGCAGATTCTCGCCGCGCTATGGCACGTGTCGCGTGGCGGCGAAGGCCGCTTCGTCGACGTATCGATGACGCACGCCACTTATGCGCACAACGTCGTCGCGCAAGTGGCGCTCGCCAATGAGGGCGCCGCGCCCGCGGCGGGCGCCAGTCTGCTGAATGGCGGCGTGCCCTGCTACAACCTGTACCGGACGCTCGACAATCGCTGGCTCGCGGTCGGCGCGCTTGAACTGAAGTTCTGGGAAACGCTATGCATGGCGCTGGACCGGCCCGAATGGGCGACGCGCCACTGGAGCCTCGGCCAGGCGATCGGCGGCCCGGACGCCGCTGCGCTGACGCAGGAGCTGGCCGACCTGATCATCAAACGGCCGCTGGAAGAATGGGTATTGCTGCTGGAATCGCTGGACTGCTGCGTCTCGCCGGTACTGACGCCAGCGGAAGCCGCGCAGCACCCACTGTTCAACCGCGAGGCGTACGCGGCGATGAACGAAGGCCAGAACGGTTAAGCACTACCTCGCAGTGCAAAACCTTAGCGCCGCACCACCGTTTGCCGCGGCAAAACCTGGCGCGGCGTTTTTTCGTCGTCGTACAGGACATGCTTGCGGCCTTCCACGTGACGGTTGATCGTCGCGCGAACTTCGGCGGCGGTGACATCTTCGGCCACCACCCGGCGCGAAATCTGCCCGGTCGTGTCGATCCACTCGACAATCCGGCAGGCACCACCCCAAGGCTGGCGAATCGGCTCGGAGACGCGGCAGCCGCGCACCTGCATGGGCCGCTCGGCCACGGTTTCGTATGACTGTTTCAAGGCGCGATCCTTTTTCGGGCATCAGAAGGGATGCAATACCCTGCCAGCTTAGGAAAAAGGAATGTCGGGTAGGTTACAGCCAATATGGAGATATTTACTGGCCATTACGGACGGACAGGCGCCCGCAGGCGCCGGAACCCCGTCTAGTCAAGCGTGCGGACCCGATCGATGGCCTGTTCGATCCGTTCCACCGCAACAACTTGTAAGCCTTCAATCGGCTGTTTCGGTGCATTGGCCTTTGGAATGACCGCCACCGAAAAGCCCAGTTTGGCGGCTTCCTTAAGACGATCCTGACCGCGTGGCGACGGCCGAATTTCGCCGGCGAGGCCCACTTCGCCGAATACGACGAGCCCCTTGGGCAGTGGCTTGTTGCGCATCGAAGAATGGATCGCGAGCAGCACGGCGAGGTCGGCGGCGGGCTCAGTGATCTTTACGCCGCCCACCGCGTTCAGGAACACGTCCTGATCGAAACAGGCAATGCCGGCGTGCCGGTGCAGCACCGCCAGCAGCATCGCCAGGCGGTTCTGTTCCAGCCCTACGGCAAGGCGCCGCGGGTTCGGCGCGTTGGCCGCATCGACCAGCGCCTGCACTTCGACCAGCAGCGGCCGCGTGCCTTCCTGCGTCACCAGCACGCACGAGCCCGGCACGGATTGCTCGTGCTGCGACAGAAACAACGCCGACGGATTGGCGACACCGCGCAGACCGCGCTCGGTCATCGCGAACACACCGAGTTCGTTGACCGCGCCGAAGCGGTTCTTGATCGCCCGCACGAGGCGATACGACGAATGTGTGTCGCCCTCAAAGTACAGCACCGTATCGACGATGTGCTCGAGCACGCGCGGCCCGGCGAGCGCACCTTCCTTCGTCACGTGGCCGACCATGATGATTGTGGTACCCGACTGTTTGGCAATGCGCGTCAACTGCGCCGCGCACTCGCGCACCTGCGCGACCGAGCCAGGCGCCGAGGTCAGCGCGTCGGAGTAAACGGTTTGAATCGAGTCGATCACGGCGACGTCCGGCCGTTGCTCGGCGATGGTCGCCTGAATTTTCTCGAGCTGGATTTCCGCCAGCAGTTGCAATTCGCTCGCCTTCGAGCCGGGCTCCAGCAACGAAAGTCGTTGCGCACGCAACGCAATCTGCGCGGCCGATTCTTCGCCGCTGATATAAAGCGCGCGTTTGTCCGCGGCAATTTCCGCGAGCGACTGCAGCAGCAGCGTCGATTTGCCGATCCCCGGATCGCCGCCGATCAGCACTACGCCACCCGGCACGAGACCGCCGCCCAGCACACGATCGAACTCGCTGACGCCGGTCGAAAAGCGCGGCACGTCGGACGCCTCGATGTCGGCGAGACGCCGCACAGGCGCACTCTTCGCGAGCGACTGGAAGCGATGCGTGGACGGCGCCTCCGCGACCGATTCCACCAGCGTGTTCCACGCATTGCATGACGGGCACTGTCCGGCCCACTTCGGCGATTGGCCGCCACATTCACTGCAGATGTACAACGTCTTCTGTTTAGCCACGCGCCCCTGCCTGTGTTGCTGTTCTTTGGATTGATGCGTTCGCCGGGGTCCTCGGTGAGCAGTTCAAACTCCAACTCACCGTGGACCTCACTGCGACCGTCTTTGGGATTGTCTTTGCACCGTCAAGGAGACCGCCAGCGCGGCGGCCCACACAGCCAGCCTGTCAGTGCCGCGCCTTACTCCGCCCGCACCGGCACACGCGGCGCCACCGCGCACATCAGCTCGTAGCCGATCGTGCCGCACGCCTGCGCGACGTCGTCGATCGGCAGGGACGTACCCCACAGCTCGACGCGCGAGCCGACATTGGCTGTCGGAATCGGCGTCAGGTCGACGGTCAGCATGTCCATCGACACCCGTCCGACGATCCGCGTCCGCACGCCGTCGACGATCACCGGCGTGCCTTCCGGCGCGACCCGCGGATAACCGTCCGCGTAACCGCAGGCCACTACGCCGATGCGCATCGCCCCACGCGCCTTGAACGCCGAACCATAGCCGACCGTATGGCCTTCGGCGAGCGTCTGCACGGCGATCAGTTCGGAGGCGAGCGTCATGGCCGGTTGCAGGCCGGTGCCGGCGATCGCCGCCGTCACGCCCGAGGGCGACGCGCCGTACATGATGATGCCCGGGCGGACCCAATCGAAGTGGGCTTCGGGATGCCACAGCGTGGCCGCCGAATTCGACAGGCTGCGCGCACCGGCAATGCCTTGCGCGCCGCGCTCGAACGCTTCCATCTGATGGGCAACGCCACGCTCGCCGTCAGCATCCGAGAAATGGGTCATCAACGTGATCTGGCCGACGCCCTGGCAGGCCCGCGCGCGCTCCCACGCGGCGCGGAATTTTTCCACCGTGTAACCGAGGCGGTTCATGCCGGTGTTCATCTTCAGCTGGATATTGACGGGCTTGGACAGGCGCGCCATTTCGAGCATGCGCAGCTGCTCGTCCGAGTGCAGCGCCGTGGTCAGGCTGTAACGGTCGATCACGTCGATATCGGTCGGACGAAAGAAGCCTTCGAGCAACAGAATCGGGCCGGCCCAGCCCAATTCACGCAACTTCACCGCTTCTTCCAGGTCGAGAAGACCAAAGCCGTCGGTTGCGCGCAAGCCGGGAAAAGCACGCGCGAGCCCGTGCCCATAGGCGTTTGCCTTGACCACGGCCCAGATCTTGGATTTTGGTGCGTAGCGCCGGGCGACGGCGAGGTTATTGGCGAGTGCGGCAGTGTGGATCGTGGCTGAGAGGGGGCGCGGCATGGGTAATTTTCGTAAAGACGCTTGCGAATCAGGAGCTTACAGGGCGTTTTCAGTGCTCGGCAGCCCGCTGGGCGGTGCGATCAAGGATTCTGCTAGTCCGAATCCAGCTATTTTCATGATATAAAGCCGTGCGCACAACCCATTTCGAACGGTATAAGCCCGGACGCTTTGCACACGGCCGGGGCGGACAGACCGCAGCGAGGACAGCATCGCATCAGATGAAAAAAGGTTTTTACACCATCATGGCCGCGCAGTTTTTTTCGTCGCTGGCCGACAATGCGCTTCTGATCGCTGCTATCGCACTGCTGAAAGATCTCCACGCCCCGAACTGGATGACGCCGCTGCTCAAGTTGTTCTTTGTGCTGTCGTACGTCGTTCTGGCCGCCTTCGTGGGCGCCTTCGCCGACTCGCGGCCGAAAGGCCACGTGATGTTCGTCACCAATACCATCAAGGTGGTTGGCTGCATCACGATGCTGGTCGGCGCGCATCCGTTGATCGCCTATGGCATCGTGGGTTTCGGCGCGGCGGCCTACTCGCCCGCCAAATACGGCATTCTGACCGAACTGCTGCCGCCTGACCGGCTGGTCGCGGCGAACGGCTGGATCGAAGGCACCACGGTCGGCTCGATCATTCTCGGCACCGTGCTCGGCGGCGCGCTCATCAGCCCGCACATTGCCGCACCGATCCTCAGGCACCACATCCCTACCGTCAACACACCCGCTGAAGCGGCGATGCTCGTGATCATGGCCATCTACGTGATCGCGGCGCTCTTCAATCTGCGCATTCCCGACACCGGCGCACGCTATCCGAAACAGGAACGCGGCCCGATCAAGCTGGTCACCGATTTCGCCGACTGCTTTCTCGTGCTGTGGCGCGACAAGCTCGGTCAGATCTCGCTCGCCGTCACCACGCTTTTTTGGGGCGCCGGCGCGACGCTGCAATTCATCGTGCTGAAGTGGGCCGAGGTGTCGCTGAACATGTCGCTTTCGGAAGCGGCCATTCTGCAAGCGGTAGTTGCGGTTGGCGTGGCAGTCGGCGCGATTTACGCCGCCTCGCGCGTGCCATTGAAGAAGTCGCTGACGGTACTTCCGGTCGGAATCATGATGGGTATCGCCGTCATGCTGATGGCGTTCTACACACGCGATCTGTTCCCCACGCATTGGGGCCTGTATTTCGGCCGCGTGCATGTGCCGGGCTATCTGATCGTCGCGTATATCTTCCTGATGATCGTCGGCGGGCTGTCGGGCTTTTTCGTCGTACCGATGAATGCACTGCTCCAGCATCGCGGCCACGTGCTGCTGTCGGCAGGGCACTCGATCGCCGTGCAGAACTTCAACGAAAATCTCTCGGTGCTCGTGATGCTGTGCCTGTACGCCGTGCTGGTGTGGCTTGATGTGCCGGTTACGGCGGTGATCGTGCTATTCGGCACCTTTGTCTGTGTGATGATGTGGTTCGTGATGCGCCGCCACCAGGCAAATCAGCGCGCGTTCGACTCGGTCGCGCTGATCGGCGAAGTCAAGCACTGACCCGCGGCGGGTACTGCACTTAGCAGTGCCCGCGCCTTTCCCCTTTCCTCGCTTTGCCATGACTCGACCCATTCCCAATGTGCTGACGATCGCCGGTTCCGATTCCGGCGGCGGCGCCGGCATTCAGGCCGATCTGAAGGCTTTCTCGGCGCTCGGCGCTTACGGCGCGAGCGTGATCACCGCGCTCACCGCGCAGAACACGCGTGGCGTCACGGCGATTCATGCGCCGGAGCCCGCCTTCATCACCGCGCAACTCGATGCGGTGTTCGACGACATCCGTATCGATGCCGTGAAGATCGGCATGCTGGCGAATGCGGGCATCGCGCGTGCGGTTGCCGAGGCGCTGCGGCGGCACAAGCCGAAGCACGTCGTGCTCGACACGGTGATGATTTCGAAGAGCAATCATGCGCTGTTGCTGCCGGATGCGGTTGCAGCGGTGCGCGACGAGTTACTGCCGCTCGCTGATCTGCTGACGCCGAATCTGCCGGAAGCCGCGGCTTTGCTGGGCGTGCAAGCTGCCATCGACGAAGCCGGGATGGTCGAACAAGGTGAAGCGTTGCGTGCGCTTGGCGCGCGGGCGGTGCTGATGAAGGGCGGGCATTTGAGCGCGGCGGACAGTCCCGACTGGCTCATACAGGAAAGCGGCACGCTGCGTTTGGGCGGCCCACGCGTGCCGGTGAAGAATACGCACGGGACGGGCTGCACGCTGTCATCGGCAATTGCGGCGCTGATTCCGCAGCGCGCCGATCTGGCGAGCGCGGTCGCCGACGCCAAGCTGTATCTGACCGGCGCGTTGCAAGCGAGCGATCAACTGGATGTCGGCAGAGGCGTCGGGCCGGTGCATCATTTTTATCGGTGGTGGTGAGGGGCTGGGACAGGGGCGCGCATGGCTATGCCTGGCGATGCGGCCCGTTCGACTCAGACGCTGGGTTCAACGGCGAATCTGATCGGAAGGCAACGGCCACGCGTCGGGTAGCTCGGCGTCAATCTCGCCAACAGTCCTGCTACTTCCGCGCGTAGATCTGCGCCTGTTCTGGCCAATCGTCCGGCACGATGAAGCCGCGCGAAAGTTCTGCAACAGTACCCACGCCGTCACTGGCGAATGCCGCGACCATCGTTGGTCCATGCTGATGTAATGTTTGTTCAGCAAGCATCAGCTGATCGACGAAAGCAAACCCCGCGGCCTCCACTTCACTCTCTTTAAGCCGCCGCGGCGCGAGCCATTCCAACCGTGGCAACACACGCCACATTCGCGCATGCGCCGCGGCAAAGTCTGTCCATTCGCTGCGGGTCACCCACCAGCCACGCCCATGCGACGGATCGAGCTCGACAGGATCAGCCGGTGTCTCGCCAGCACGATAGAACAGCCAACCTTTGATGAACATCTGCGGCGTCCACGGCCCTGCGTGACCCACTGAGGCGAACTCTTCGCGCGCGCTCAACGGTAGCTGATGATTCAGCACATGCGCGAGCTTCAGATCGAAGCGGTCTTTCAGATTCGGTCCGACGTAATCAGCCAGGCGCGCCGCCGACTGCGTGGTTGACTGCGCGCGGCTCTCGCCCGCATGCAGATAGCACTTCACCGCCAGCTCCCAATGCAGCCGCGCGCCCTGCTGCGTCTGCACGAGAAAATCGCATTCACCGAGCGTGACGCCTGAGCGCCGCAACGGTACGCCGGCCGCGACCAGCCGCGTAGCCGGCCCGTGTTGCAAGAACCAGCCGAGCAGCCGCTCGGCGTAGCGGCCAAGACGCGTGATACGTGTCGCAGCGAGATCTCGGTGCAGGTCGGCCGGATCTGCGTCCAGCGCGCGTAACCAGTCGACGGTTGCGTCAGCTTCCTGCGGCGTGTCGAAAGGACTCGCGAGCGCACCAACCGGTGGTTGCGCGCGCAACAAATCGGCGCTCAGCAGCAGCCACGCGAGATCGCGCACGGCCGGTTCGTGCAATGTATCGAGCAACTGTTCGAGGACCGCCGCCGATGTGCCGGGCGCGGCTGCAAAGCGCGCCGCCGGCCCGTTCGCGTCCGTCACTTTGTCGCGTTGGACGGCACGCCGCCCGCAGCGAGCCACGTGTCGCGCGCGAGGCACAGGTCCGCCCAGGCCTTCGCCTTGTCGGGCAGGCTGCGCAACAAGTATGCGGGGTGATAGGTGACGATGACCGGCACGCCTTCGTATTCGTGCACGCGGCCGCGCAGCGATGAAATGCTCGCTTCGGTCCTGAGCAGACTTTGCGCGGCGAAGCGGCCGAGCGCGACGATCACTTTCGGCTTGACCAGCGTGACCTGGCGTTGCAGATAAGGCTCGCAACGCGCGACTTCGTCCGGCTCAGGATTGCGGTTACCCGGCGGGCGGCACTTGATTACGTTGGCGATATAGACGTTGCTGTCACGCGCGAGCGTCAGCGAACGCAGCATGTTGTCGAGCAGCTTGCCGGCCTGGCCGACGAACGGTTCGCCGAGGCGATCCTCATTCTCACCCGGTGCTTCGCCGATCAGCATCCAGTCGGCGTTGCGATCGCCGACGCCGAATACCGTGTTCGTGCGTTTCTCGCACAGACGGCAGCGTTCGCAGGCAGCGACCTGCTGGCTCAATGCGTCCCAATCGAGCGTCTGGATCGATGAGGGCTCGGGCGCCTCGCGGCGCGCTTCAACGGCAGCGTGAGCGTGGGACGGCTGGTCGTCGAACCATGCGAAATCGTCGTCGGGTGGTGCGTCGAACGGCGGTGGCTCGGGTGTACGAGACTGCTGCGGTGGCTGCCGCGTTTCGACAGGCGCCGGCATGGGCCGTGACGAATCGCTTGCACGTGCGGGAGTCTGACGATCGAATCGATCGCGCGTTTCCGCAGGTGGCGGCGCTTGATCCGCGCGTACCGGCGCACGGCGATCTCCCTGCAGTTGTGCCGAATCGGCTTGTCCAGCTTCGCCGGTTCGCATCGCGGGCCGCGCAGCGTCCCGGCCATCCTGAGCGAGCGTGGACGACGATGCGTCACTCCCCGCCATCCGCGGATCTTCGCGACGCGCTACCTGATCCGCCAACCCCGCACCGCCCTGCTCGGCAGCGGCTTCGACTACGGGTTCCTGCGCCGCCGACATCCCGCGACGCACCCACAGCGGCGCGAGTCCGAACTCTTCCAGTACCGATTCATGCAGCGCCATCTGCGCCCTCCGTGGCAAACGAGAAACGCATCACGATGGCGTCCTCCCGGCTGCGATGCCGCGCCGGATAATAGTTTTTGCGCCGGCCAATCGACGCAAAGCCAAACCGCTCGTAAAGCCGGATCGCCCGGTGATTCGAGGGCCGCACTTCGAGCAGCAGACCCTCGAGTTTTTCAGCGCGCGTAATGCGCACCGCTTCACGCAGCAGCGCGAGCCCGGCGCCGGCACCTTGCGCAGCGGGCGTCACGCACAAATTGAGCAGATGCATTTCATCGACCACCGGCATCAGCACGCAATAGCCGATCAGCGAGCCCGTTACGTGACGCATGCAGATGCCGAAATAGCCATTGCGCAGCGAGTCGCCGAAATTGCCGCGGCTCCAGGGGAATTCGTAGGCGATCTTTTCGATGGCCGCGACCTCGTCCAGGTCGGCTTCGGTCATCGGCGACATATAGCGATCCGCCAGCAACACCCCGCTCATTGCCGGCCCTCACCTTGATCCGCTTCATGTGCCACCTTGGCAGCTTGTTCGGCCTTGGCGGCTTTTTCAGCGACGCGTTCCGCCGTGGTCTGAGCAACCTTGTCGCGAATGTATTCCGGCGCGGCCTGATCCGCGGGCACGGTGCGGCCGGCGCGAAACGCGCGCAACGCCGCGTGCGCGAGCGGCACAGCATGCGGCAGCGCTTCGCTGTCGACGGTTCGCGCAGCCGCGACGGCGGGCAGCCGCGCGCCGAAGGCCGCAGCAGCGTTGCCTGCCAAAGTGAATGGGACGTCGGGCAACACGAGCCGTTCCGGCGCGTCCAGCGAAGCCGCCTGTAGCGTGCGCCATTCGCCAACGGCCGCGTCCCAGGCGTAGTCGGCCCAATAGATTTCGTCCATCCGGGCGTCGAGTGCGGCGAGCACGCGGGTCGCCGACGGATCGCGCAACCGTGCGCTTTCCGCGCAGGCCAGCAGCGTGCTGACCGGCACGACCGGCAGGTTCAAGCCGAACGCGAGGCCTTGAGCGACGCCCGTCGCGGTGCGAAGACCCGTGAATGAGCCGGGGCCGGAGCCGAAGGCGATGGCGTGGCAGTCCGCCAGTTTCAGGCCAGCTTCGTCGAAAAGTTCGCGAATTGCGGGCAAGAGGCGCGTGCTGGAGACTGCGCCGGTTTGCTCGTGGCGCATCCAGATCCGGGGTTCGGCGTTGCCTTGGTCCGCTGTCTGGCTCGCCGCGCCGCCGACGGCGGACAGGAGCGCTACCGAGCAGAATTCGGTCGAGGTATCGAGAGCAAGAAGCACAGTTTGAGTCATGGACCGTATTGTAATCGGCACGGCGCGTGCAGATGCGGTTTTGGGTGTGCCTGCCGGGCGGGCAAGAATGTTTGGAATAAGCCCTCGGCCCCGCTGCCGCATGCAGTTGTTATGATCATCGGCCCAGCCAGAACCAACCCCGCCAGCCGGGCAAAAACCACCATGACAGACATCAACGCGCAATTCGTCCAGGCCCAGGAAGACGCCAAGCAACTGCCCGAGCGTCCGGGCAACCTTACCCTTCTGCGCCTTTATGCCCTCTACAAGCAGGCGATCGACGGCGACGTCCACGGCGACAAACCCGGCTTCACCGATATCGTCGGCAAATACAAGTACGATGCGTGGGCCGCGCTCAAAGGCACCGCGCCGGACGCCGCAAAGCAGCAATACGTCGAACTGATCGAAGCCCTCAAGAGCGGCACCGCCGCCTGAATCTGACCCCGCGGCTAAATCCGTCGCCCGGACTTGGCCGCGGCAGCCCCGCGGGCAAGTCCTTAGGTGTGGCCCAGCAGGCCGGCTCCTTAAGCCCACTCGGGCAGCCAGATGAAAGTTTTCCCCCAGGAAACTTCCTAACAGTGGCGCAGTGCAACAAAACCCTATACAATGCTGCCTGCGCTTCACTGCTTTGCCCGGCTTTCCTCTAGCGGCCTTTGCGGCGCAGCGCCTCGTAGCGTTTAGCTCCAATCCAGTTTAGAACCTGTCCCCTCCTGCCTAGCCCCCTACGGGCGATCATGTCCCAGGCTGGCGGCACGCCGTGTTGGCATGTCGCATCCGATACAGCTTCTAACGAAAAGCTCGCCTTCATTGTCGCGAGCTGCCCCCGTTTTTCGATTTGCTCGCTGCTTCTTTGCTCGCTGAATCCGACGACTTGGGTATGCCGATTGGCGCCGACGTTTTAATTCCCTGTGTACCAAGGATTCTCATGACTTCGAGCAATACCCCCAGCAGCCCGTTGAACGCCATCGCCGATCAAGCCCTCGGTTTCGCCGACGCACCCGCACAAGCCGCAGCTGTTGCTGCCGCTCCGGAAGCTGTCGCCGCAGAAGCCGCAGCGCCGACCGGCCCGTCGTTCGCGTCGCTCGGTCTCTCCGCGGATGTCGTCTCCGCCCTGACCGCCGCTGGTTATCAAAACCCGACTCCGGTTCAGCAACGCGCGATCCCCGCTGGCATCGCCGGCCGCGATCTGATGGTCTCGAGCCCGACCGGTTCGGGCAAGACCGCCGCGTTCATGCTGCCCGCCATCGAACGTTTTTCGCAACTGCAAAAAGCACAAGCCAGCCAGCCGCGTGAAGCGCGTCCGGCTGACGGTGCCCGCACGCGCCGTCCGCAACCGGTTGCCCGTCCGACCATGCTGGTTCTGACGCCGACCCGCGAACTCGCGATGCAGGTCACCACCGCCGCTGCCACGTACGGCAAGCACCTCAAGCGTCTGCGCACCGTCAGCATTCTGGGCGGCGTCGCTTACGGTCAACAGTTGATGCTGCTGGCAAAGAACCCGGAAATCCTGGTTGCTACGCCGGGCCGTTTGATCGACCACCTGGAACGCGGCCGTATTGATCTGTCGCAACTGCAGATCCTCGTGCTCGACGAAGCCGACCGCATGCTGGACATGGGCTTCATCGAAGACATCGAAACGATCGTTGCCGCTACGCCGGCTTCGCGTCAAACCATGCTGTTCTCGGCTACGCTCGACGGCAAGATCAGCTCGCTGACCGGCCGCCTGCTGAAGGATCCGGAACGCATCGAGATCGTTCAACGCCTCGAACAACGTACCAACATCGCGCAAACCGTCCACTATGTTGACGACCGCGATCACAAGGATCGTCTGCTCGACCATCTGCTGCGTGACGAAGGCCTCGACCAGGCTATCGTCTTCACGGCAACCAAGATGGACGCTGACCAACTGGCTGGCCGTCTGGCCGACGCCGGTTTCGAATCGGCAGCTCTCCATGGCGACCTGCCGCAAGGCGCACGTAACCGCACGATCAAGGCTCTGCGCGAGCGCCGTGTGCGCGTGCTGGTGGCAACGGACGTCGCCGCTCGCGGTATCGACATCCCGGGCATCACGCACGTGTTCAACTACGACCTGCCGAAGTTCGCTGAAGACTACGTGCACCGTATCGGCCGTACCGGCCGTGCTGGCCGCTCGGGTATCGCAGTGAGCCTCGTGCACCACGCGGAACAAGGCGCGTTGAAGCGCATCGAGCGTTTCGTGCGCACCCCGCTGCCGGTGAATGTCGTCGCAGGCTTCGAGCCGCGCAAGTCGGCTCCGTCGGGCGGTGGCCGTCCTGGCTTTGGCGGCCGTGGCCGTCCGGGCGGTGGCAATGGTGGTGGCCGTCGCTTCGGTAGCGGCAGCGGCGCAGGCAAGCCGGCCGGTAACGGCGGCGGCTCGCGCAGCGGTAGCGGTAATGGTGGCGGCTGGGCCGGCAAGTCGGCTGGCGGCGGTTCGCGTGAAGGCGGCTTCGGCGGCGGTTCACGTGAAGGCGGCTTCGGCGGTGGTTCGCGTGACGGCGGCTACGGCGCACGCCGCAGCGACGGCCCGCGTACGGCGCGTCGCGGCAGCTAAGCAGCGACTGCCTGGCAGTCACCAGGCAAGCCTATTTACGCGGCTCGTTTAGCGCGTAGGGCGGCCTGAAAAGACACGAACGGCCTCGCGCAGTTCGTCAGTCTGAAAGGAACCGGTGCTCAGGCACCGGTTTTTTTTCGTCCACACTTTGGGCACCGGCGAAATTTCACGATGTGGAAAATTTTTTTGCGTCGTAAAAAATCGTGCTGCAAGGCACAACAAGGCCTATTGCAAGATGGGAAAAGACGTTTCTTAATGCGAAACGTGTGACGCAAGCAATTGATTTTTAACAAAAATAAATATTAAAAAAACGCTCCTCGGCAGCTATTGCGCGACGGTCGATTTGCCTAGACTCTTATATAAGACTTCACGAAACGAAACGCCTCAACGGGCCAAGCGCTTTCGACGAAGAGACAAGAGTCATCTATCCATTACAGGCAACCAAGGAGCACACCATGTCGCGCGAACAACAAGCCAAGCAACTCCAACAGCAATGGGAAACCGATCCGCGCTGGAAAGGCGTGAAGCGTACGTACACCACCGAAGACGTGATCCGTCTGCGCGGCTCGCTGCAAGTGGAGCACACGCTTGCCAAGCGCGGCGCGGAAAAGCTGTGGGAAAGCGTCAACAACGAGCCGTTCGTGAACTCGCTCGGCGCGCTGACCGGCAACCAGGCGATGCAACAGGTCAAGGCTGGCCTGAAGGCGATCTACCTGTCTGGCTGGCAAGTGGCGGGCGATGCGAACGTGGCCGGTGAAATGTACCCGGACCAGTCGCTGTACCCGGCGAACTCGGTGCCGCTCGTCGTGAAGCGCATCAACAATACGCTGACGCGCGCTGACCAGATCCAGTGGTCGGAAGGCAAGAATCCGGGCGACGAAGGCTATATCGACTACTTCGCCCCGATCGTGGCCGACGCGGAAGCCGGTTTCGGCGGCGTGCTGAACGCATTTGAATTGATGAAGGCGATGATCGAAGCAGGCGCCGCAGGCGTGCACTTCGAAGACCAGCTCGCTTCGGTGAAGAAGTGCGGCCACATGGGCGGCAAGGTGCTCGTGCCGACCCGCGAAAACATCGCCAAGCTGACCGCTGCTCGTCTGGCCGCCGACGTCTCCGGCACGTCGACCGTGCTGCTGGCTCGCACCGACGCTGAAGCCGCCGACCTGATCACGTCGGACGTGGATGACAACGACAAGCCGTTCCTGACGGGCGAGCGCACGGTGGAAGGTTTCTATCGCACGAAACCGGGTCTGGAACAGGCAATCTCGCGTGGCCTCGCCTACGCGCCGTACGCCGACATGATCTGGTGCGAAACCGGCAAGCCGGACCTCGAGTTCGCGAAGAAATTCGCCGACGCGATCCACAAGGAATTCCCGGACCAGCTGCTGTCGTACAACTGCTCGCCGTCGTTCAACTGGAAGAAGAACCTGGACGACGCAACCATCGCCAAGTTCCAGCGCGAACTCGGCGCAATGGGCTACAAGTTCCAGTTCATCACGCTGGCCGGCTTCCACGCGCTGAACTACTCGATGTTCAACCTGGCGCACGGCTATGCCCGCAACCAGATGACCGCCTTCGTCGAAATGCAGCAGGCTGAATTCGCTGCGGCCGAAAAGGGCTTCACCGCGGTCAAGCACCAGCGCGAAGTCGGCACCGGCTACTTCGACGCCGTGACGCAAACGGTCGAGCGCGATGCATCGACGACCGCGCTGCACGGTTCGACGGAAGACGAACAGTTCTTCGACAAGAAGGTCGCGTAAGTACCCTGCAGTCTGATCGCGGGAACGGCAAGGCAGACGAAAAAGCGGCTCCGTTAGAGAGCCGCGGTCAGGGAGGAGCAGCCATCAGGGCGGAAGCACGCCGGTCTGCCCTGATGGCTGGAATCTGGGAGAGATGGCGGCAGTGGAGAAAAAGTCAGCACAACGCATTGTGCGGCGAGCATCGGACGCGCCGGCCTCATCGCCGGCGCGTTTTTTTTGCTATGCCGGTTTTGCTACGCAGCTTTAGCCCGCGACGGGAATCGCGAACGCGCGCCTCAGCGGTACACGATGACCGGGATCTTCGTATGCGTCAGGACCCGCTGCGTCTCGCTGCCGATCAGCAAACTGCCGAGGCCGCGCCGTCCATGCGACGCCATGAAAATCACGTCACAGGCGCCCTGCTCCGCGGCTTCGATGATGCCGAGGTACGGCGCCGGATGCACGCTCGTGCGACTGTCGAACGCGACGCCGACGCGGCGCGCGGCCAGTTCCACTTCTCTCAGGTGCACGTGCGCTTCGCGCTCGCTGCGCTGCAGAAACTCGACCGGCGGCTCGATCACTACATCGGAGAACGGCGAGTATGGATATTGCGGCAGACACGCGTAGGCGGTAACGCGAGCACCGACGGCCTGCGCGAGATCGATGGCGCCGTCTATCGCTTTGCGTGACAGGTCTGAACCATCGGTCGGAACCAGGATGTGCCTGAACATGATGCCCTCCGTCGCCGGCTGCGTGCAGCGCGGCGTCAGCGTCCCACGAGGCGCGGCTTGGAAACCGCTTCAATCGATTGTAGGTCGCAGAAACGCGCTCAAGGCCGTCGTGCGGGTCTGTCCGCATATCGAAAACCCGCTGCGCGGATCCGCATGGCAGTTGTGTGTCGCGGTTGTGCAGGACGGCATAAGGGGCCGTTGTGCCTGATCAACGGACCGCCGGACCGCAGCCGCAACTCAGCCGCCCTCGCCCCAGTAATCAGGATGGCCGTACGTATGCTTGAGAAAGTCCAGAAACAGCCGGACCCGCAGCGGCAAATGCCGACGCTGCGGAAAAACCGCATGGATGCCGATCGGCGGCGCGGCGAACTCGTCGAGCACGCTCACCAGCCGGCCAGCCGCGATATCCGTGCCGACCTCCCACCACGAGCGCCATGCGAGCCCGTAACCCTCGAGACACCACTCGTGCAGCACGGCGCCGTCCGAGCATTCCATCGTGCCGGACACCTTGATCGACACGACCTTGTCCCCCTGCTGGAACATCCAGCCGCGCTGCTGGTTGGCGCTCGCACCGAGCGCGAGGCAGTTGTGATGCGCGAGATCGGCCAGCGAGTGCGGCGAACCGCGCCGGCTCAGATACGACGGCGAAGCCACGCATACGCGGCGGTTCTCACCGAGCTTGAGCGACACCAGCGACGAATCCGGCAATTCGCCCAGACGCACGGCGCAGTCGAAGCCCTCGTTGACGAGGTCGACCAGCCGGTCGGACAGGTCGAGCGTAATCGATACATCCGGATGCGCGACCGTAAACGCGGGCACCAGGGGCGCAACATGCCGGCGCCCAAACCCGGCCGGCGCCGACAGCCGCAAATGGCCACTCGCCTTCACGCCGCCCGCCGACACGCTGGCCTCGGCGTTCTGCATGTCATGGATGACGCGCTGGCAATCCTCGAGAAACGCCGAGCCTTCGAAGGTCAGCGTGATCTTGCGCGTGGTGCGCACCAACAATTTGACGCCGAGACGCTCTTCGAGCGCATCGATGCGACGGCCGATGATCGCGGGCGCGACGCCCTCGGCGAGCGCCGCGGCGGACAGGCTGCCTTTGGCCGCGACGGTAACGAAAGTCTCGATCTGCTTGAAACGATCCATGGGGAACGGAGCCGCGCGCCTCGAAGGATGTCCCTTTGGGGGCGTTTGTGCAGCAAAGTGGTCGGTGCGCGTCAGATTAGGTGTATGAAAGTAAAAGATCAAGTGATGTTTAGCCTCTTTTTTAGCGTATGGCATCACTAATACAATCCATCCTGACCTCTGATAGGAGTGCACGGCAATGTCGGCCACAACGACACCCTTCCCCAAAGCAGTGATTTTCGACGCGTACGGCACGCTTTTCGACGTGCATTCGGTGATCGCTGCCGCGGAGCAGATGTTCCCGGGCCACGGCGACGCGCTCTCGCAGTTGTGGCGCCAGAAACAGATCGAATACACGCAGCTGCGCACGCTCGCCGATCCGGCCGGTGCGCCCGGTGCACATTACCGGCCGTTCTGGGACATCACGCTCGACGCCTTGCGCTTCGCCGCCAAGAAACTGCATCTCACGCTGGGCCGTGCGGCAGAGAAGCGTCTGATGGACGAATATGCGTGCCTGTCCGCTTTTCCCGATGCCGTGCCCGCGCTGCGCCAGTTGCGCGACGCGCCTTCAGCGTCGTCCGGATCCACATCCGCGCCTGCTGGCGCCAAAGCCGGGGCAGGCGCGAATTCAACAAGGCCCGGTCTCGCGATCCTCTCGAACGGCAATCCGCAAATGCTCGACATCGCCGTGAAGAGCGCCGGCATGACGCGCCTGTTCGACCATGTCCTGTCCGTCGACACGGTACGCGCCTACAAACCCTCGCCCGCGGCCTACACACTCGGCACGCAAGCCTTCAACGCTGAACCGCGCGAGATCGTCTTCGTGTCGTCGAACGGCTGGGACGTGGCAGGCGCGGGCTGGTTCGGCTTCACAACTTTCTGGCTTAACCGGCAAAACGCACCAGCCGAAGAACTGGGCGTCACGCCGCATGGCGCGGGCGGAGGCATGAACGATCTGCTCGCTTTTCTGAAGTCCCTCGCGTCGCCCGGCCGCAATAGCGGCGCGGGCAGCACCGGCAATCCCGGTGGCAGCCGCACACGCCACAGCCCTGGCGCATGACGGCTACCACCAGGATCGCGCGACGCAATTCAACCGCATCTCAACATTTGCACCTTTGCAATCTGACCGACCAAGGAGAAACCATGGCGAATCCGCTGTCATCGCAATCATCATTGTCGCTGCCGCAGGGCATGGAAATCACGGCTGAGATCAAGCCGGGCTATGAAGCAATCCTCACCCGCGAAGCGCTCGAGCTCGTCGCCGCGCTGCATCGCACGTTTGAACCGCGCCGCCAGCAGTTGCTGCAGGCGCGTGTGGAACGCACCAAACGTCTCGACGCCGGCGAGCGCCCCGACTTCCTCGCCGAAACGAAAAGCGTGCGCGAAGGCGACTGGAAGATCGCGCCGCTGCCGCAGGATCTCCAATGCCGCCGCGTGGAAATCACCGGACCGGTCGAGCGCAAGATGATCATCAACGCGCTGAATTCGGGCGCGGATTCGTACATGACCGACTTCGAAGATTCGAATGCGCCGAGCTGGGACAACCAGATTACCGGCCACATCAATCTGAAGGACGCGGTGCGCCGCACGATTTCGCTTGAACAGAATGGCAAGTCGTACACGCTGAACGACAAGATCGCTACGTTGATCGTGCGTCCGCGCGGCTGGCATCTGGACGAAAAGCACGTGACCGTGGACGGCAAGCGCGTCTCCGGCGGCATCTTCGATTTCGCACTCTTCATGGTTCACAACGCGAAGGAACAGGTTGCGCGCGGCACGGCACCCTACTTCTATTTGCCGAAGATGGAGAGCCATCTGGAAGCGCGTCTGTGGAACGACATCTTCCTCGCCGCACAGGAAGCCGTCGGCGTGCCACGTGGCACGATTCGCGCGACCGTGCTGATCGAGACGATCGTCGCCGCCTTCGAAATGGACGAGATCCTGTACGAGCTGCGCGAACACAGCTCGGGTCTGAACGCCGGCCGTTGGGACTACATCTTCTCGGCGATCAAGAAGTTCAAGAACGACCGCGATTTCTGTCTCGCTGACCGCTCGCAGATCACGATGACCTCGCCGTTCATGCGTGCGTACGCGCTGCTGTTGCTGAAGACCTGCCATCGCCGCAATGCGCCGGCAATCGGCGGCATGAGCGCGCTGATTCCGATCAAGAACGATCCGGCCGCCAACGACAAGGCCATGGGTGGTGTGCGCTCGGACAAGGCGCGCGATGCCGGCGACGGTTACGACGGTGGCTGGGTCGCGCATCCGGGCCTCGTGCCGATCGCGATGGAAGAATTCGTCAAGGTGCTCGGCGACAAGCCGAATCAGATCGGCAAGCAACGCGACGACGTGCTCGTCACGGCTTCAGACCTGACGGACTTCCGTCCGGAAGCGCCGATCACCGAAGGCGGTTTGCGCAACAACATCAACGTCGGCATTCACTACCTGGGTTCGTGGCTCGCGGGCAATGGCTGCGTGCCGATTCACAACCTGATGGAGGACGCCGCCACCGCCGAGATCTCGCGCTCGCAAGTGTGGCAATGGATTCGCTCGCCGAAGGGCAAGCTCGAAGATGGCCGCAAGGTCACGGCCGAGCTGGTGCGCGAGTTGTCGGCACAGGAGCTCGACAAGGTGAAGCAGGCAGTCGGCGGGGATACGAAGCCGTACGATCGCGCTGCACAAATCTTCGAAGAGATGTCGACGTCGGAGCAGTTCACCGACTTCCTGACGCTGCCGCTGTACGAGGAAATCTGAGGCATCTGTGCCTCATGCATCAGCAATAACGACGTCGTACCAGGCCCGCTTTCAGCAGCCACGCAAGATGAAAGAGCGGCCTGGGTCACAAGGCTGACCGACCGGGCGGCCCGACAGGCGTATGCCTGCCGGGCCGTTTTTTTATGTGCTCGTTGTGCGCCGGTGATGCGCTCGCGATGTGCGCGTCATGCATTGGTTATGCTGCGGCGCGCTCGCCGTGGGCCAGCCATACACCCTGTCAGCGCGTGCTGCGGTACTCGACCCAATCACCCGACCTGATTTCCGGAAGCCCCTTCGCCGCCTGAGGCGCAACCGGATAGAACCGGCAGTTCACGACGTTACCGTCGACTTTCACCATCACTTCCCGCGCGAGGAATCGATCTTCAACACCGGGATACACGGCTTCGATCTCGTCGAGCACCGCAACCAGTTCATCGTCGATTTCGTAGACGTCGCCCGTGACGTCTACGCCCGCTTCGTCGACCACGAGGCCCGGGTACAGACCGAAGTCGAATAGATGGCCGCGCACCGTGGCCGTGCCGAGCAGATTCGGTGCGGCGATCTCGTTGCGCGCCGCAGCCTCTCTAAGATCGTTCACTTCACCGGCTCGCAACGTGCCGTATACAAAAACGGTCTGCATCGTCGTTTGTTCTCCTTGATGATGAGTTCGGCTTGCCCCCGGCTGTTGCCTAGGGTTCAGTTCAGCGGCGCGCTCGCCACCAGCACGCCGTCGATATCCACATAGATCCATTCGCCCGGGCGTACGAGCGCGCCCGGCAATTGCACCGGCACGTCGCGCTCGCCGGCGCCGAGCTTCTTGCCACGCCGTGGGCAGGTCGTCAGCGCCGCGACGCCGACATTGACTTCATTGAGCTCAAGCGCGTCTCGCACGCAGCCGTTCAGCACGATGCCCGCCCAGCCATTCTGTTCGGCGATTTGCGCGAGGTTGCCGCCCACGAGGGCGCAACGCAGACTGCCACCACCGTCGACGACCAGCACCCGGCCGGCGCCCTTCTCCTCTAGGGTGGCGCGCACGAGCGCGTTGTCTTCGAACACCTTTAGCGTGACCGCCTCGCCGCTGAAACACTCGGCACGGCTGAAGAGATGAAAGACCGGTTCGAGCACGCGCAGTGTGCCCAGCGCCAGTTGGTCCTCGTGTGCGTCGCACAAGTCGGCGGTTGCAAAACTCATGACCTTCTCCTCGGGATCCGTGCAATCGGGACATTATGCAACGTTGACTCCGACGTAACACCTACAATGAGAGGCTCGCGGTGGTTTTGGGTCTGGGCCTTTGGGTCTTGCCTGGCCCGCGCACTCAGGTCCGCGCTTGATGGCTCTATGCGTGAGCGCTCCCTGCTTGCGGGTTGCAGGTTGCAGGTTGCGCGCATACACCTACTGCGTTTTTGCGTTCCATCCATTGGATCGATCTTCAAGATGAATTCGTCCACTGACTCAGCCCTGTCGAGCCAGGTCCACTTCGCCGACATCCCGCCCGAATTCCAGCCGACGCAAACGCACCCGATCCGCGTGCGCTCGCGGCTGATGCCTTCGGGCTGGCGTATCGCGCGACACACGCATGCATGGGCCCAAGTGGCCTATGCATCACGCGGCGTGCTGCGGGTTGCGACGACCGGCACGACATGGATGGTGCCGCCATCCCGGGCGATCTGGGTGCCGCCGCACGTGACACACGAAGTGGTCGCAGTCGAAGATGCCTTTCTGCGCACGCTCTACATCACCGAAAGTACCGTCCCGGCCGGACTGGACACGCCCCGTGTGGTCGAAGTATCGGATCTGCTACGCGAAGTCATCGCCGCGCTCGACACGCCAGGCATCTCGGTGACGCGCGAACAATTGCTAGGCGCGCTTGCACTCGATGAACTGACGCGTTCGGAACCGCTGCCGCTATCGGTGCCGATGCCGAACGAAAAGCGTTTGCGCGCGTTATGCGAGGCCGTGATCGCGGACCCGACGCATGGCGAATCGCTCGAACAGTGGGCATCGAGCGTGGGGGCGAGTACGCGCACGATTGCGCGGCTGTTTCGTCAGGAGTTGGGCGTGAGCTTTTCGCAATGGCGTCAGCAGGCCATTCTCGCGCGCGCGATTCCGCTGTTGAGCCAGGGGCGGCCGCTTTCACATGTAGCGCAGGAACTGGGCTATCAGAGTCAGAGTGCGTTCTCTGCGATGTTCCGGCGAGCATTCGGCGAAAGCCCACGAGCGTTCATCGAGCGTGGCGCTGAACATCGTGTAGAGAGTGGAGATCGCGGCGATAGCGAGGCGGACGAAGAGACCGCGCAAAAGTGACGGCGTAAAGCGTAACCGGCAGCCACTCGCCGCAGTGCGTCAAACGCGCCGCGCCAGATGACGGATCGCCCCGAGTTGCGCCAGACGCGGCCCCGCCAGCTTGTACCCCTTGCGTTGGTACAGCCGCGCGGCAGGATTGTCGACGAACACGCGCAACTGCAACTCGCGCAGCCCGCGCTCGCGCGCCCATTGATGCGACATATCGAGCAGATACGTGCCGGCGCCGAGGCGCCGATGCCCTTCGGCAATCTGCACGTCGCGGATATGTAGCGAATCGCCTTCCTGGGTGATGCGCAGCACACCGATCGGCGCGCCGCCCACTTCGAGAATGAAATTCTCCGACTCGCGCCAACTGCCGAGAAACAGATCGCCACGCCACACCAGATGGTGCCGACGATAGTAGCCGCCCATGTTATTGCGAGTCAGCGCCTCGGCGAACTCGAAATCGTCCATGCTGGCCGGGCGCAGATGAAACGGTGACGGAGCTTCGGTTGGATCGAACATGGTGGAACGACGAAGATGAGTCGGGTCAACGGTAAAACAGGCCGCGTGCGCTGGCAATGGCTGTTTGTCCCGAGCATACCCGGACGATACCCAGGCGAACCGGCTGCGGAAATAAAAAAAGCCCACTTCTTTCGAAGTGGGCTTCTTAAAATCTGGCGGAGCGGACGGGACTCGAACCCGCGACCCCCGGCGTGACAGGCCGGTATTCTAACCAACTGAACTACCGCTCCAGATTTTTGCACCGTAGCTTATGAGCCTGGCTCATTTACCACTTGCACCGCTCATACTGCTAACCGAACGACGCCGATGTTGCTGGCGTCCCCTAGGGGATTCGAACCCCTGTACTCACCGTGAAAGGGTGATGTCCTAGGCCTCTAGACGAAGGGGACAACGTACTGCTTACACCTTTAATGAAAAAGCCCGTTCAGGTTTGTATGAACGGGCTTTGTCTGGCGGAGTGGACGGGACTCGAACCCGCGACCCCCGGCGTGACAGGCCGGTATTCTAACCAACTGAACTACCACTCCAGTTTGCCTATCATGACTTGCGAGCGTTGGTTTTTTCTCTGCAAGCTGCGCTGCTTTACTACTACCAAGCGACGCTGATGTTTGGCGTCCCCTAGGGGATTCGAACCCCTGTACTCACCGTGAAAGGGTGATGTCCTAGGCCTCTAGACGAAGGGGACATAATCTTTTCAGATTTGTCTTTATCTTGCTGCTAATTCACGCTAACTTCGTTTTCGTCAGCAGCAAAGACCGATATTCTAACTACGTTACAGCTGTTTGTGAAGTCTTTTTTGCTACAAGCTCCAGACTTCGGAACGACTTCACTCTGCTCTGATAGGGGTAAGCGGGATCGAAAAATTCCCTGCAGACCTACGCCACCAAAGGCTCTCGTGAATCACGAGCCCCATCCGGTACGACTTGGAGTACATGATCTACGATTCGACGCTTTCCAACAACATCTCGCTCTGAAACACCCTCTTGCAACTTGTCCCGGAAGTCACAGCAGCGAAGAACGCAATTATACGCAGCTACCTTTTCACCGCGCAAGAATTTTCTTTCACCGCTCTATCCGACATCCAGACGGCCTTCGGATGCCTATGCACCCGAAGCACCTAGCCCATGTGTGCCAAGTGCAAAAGCCGCTATCAACAGAAGATCGCCGAGACGCGAACACAACCATATCAAGATTGAGAGAGGCCGCCATGCCGACCTTCGCCGGGTTGTACTGCATCCGTGATGCCGGGTCGCGGTACAGATTCCATCGTCGTCCGCTCCGGAAGCTCTTGTCGTGCGAGGCAATCGACCAATAACCCCGAAATGAAGATGAGAATCATTCTCATTCCTTGACGGACTTCCTACGTTGCCCTATTCTGCTTATCAATCTTCAAGCCAGCGTATCCACGCAAGAAAATAGAGATACCGCCGAAAGAATTCGCAATAGTAGCGGTTCGCGAACCCTTTCACCCATGCAATTCAACCACTCTAAACACCTATTCCTTTGGCATAGGTAATTTGGATTACTAACGAGGAAAATATGAGCTGGGGCGACGAAAATACCGTTTATGACGTAGTCGTGAATCACGAAGAACAATATTCAATTTGGCCTACTTACAAAAACTTGCCGGCTGGCTGGAACACCGCGGGCAAGCAGGGCACCAAAGCCGAATGCCTCGCATATATCGACGAAGTGTGGGTCGACATGCGCCCGCTCAGCCTGCGCCAGGCGATGGACGCTCCGGCTGAAACCGCGAGTGCAGCCCCCGTCGGCGCAGCAACGCACTAATGCACTAACGCACCTTCCATGCAGCCGATCACATTGTTTTGCCTGCCGTATGCGGGCGGGGCGGCGGCCGTCTATCGGGAATGGCCACAAGCGGCACCGTCGTGGCTACGGATCGCGCCATTGCATTTACCTGGCCGCGGCGTGCGTCTCGACGAGGCGTTGTTGCCGGATTGGGGGCGTCTGATCGACCGACTGGTCGCCGACGTGCGCTCACAGCCCAATCGCCCTTTCGCATTGTTCGGACACAGCCTCGGCGCGCTGCTCGCATTCGAGTTAGCTCACGCGCTGTGTCAGCGGACCGGTGTCGAGCCTTGCTGGCTCGGCGTGTCCGGCTGTCCCGCACCGGCGCATCACGTGGCTGAAACGGATTGGCTGGTGTGCCCGGAGCAGGATGTGCTCGACGAATTGAAGGCGTTCGGTCAGACCTCGGCGGAGTTGCTGGCGGATCGTGAGTTTGTCGAACTGATCGTGCCGGTAGTGCGCAACGATTTCCATCTGTATGGCACGTGGCGCGCGCCGCGCCCCGGCACACGGAATCCGCTTGATTGTCCGATCCACGCATTCGGCGGCAGTCGCGACGACGTCACGCAAGATGCGCTCAAGCTCGATGCGTGGCGCGACGAGAGCCGCGGCGCCTTCGATCGCTCGATTTTCGACGGCGGCCATTTTTTCATCGACAGTCATCGCGCCGAACTGATCGACGCGATCGCTGTTTCGTTGCGGCATGCCACGTTGGAGCAGACGCACGCAGACCTGCAATCTATCGGCTAACGCGGCCGTCAGCGGTACGCGCAGCGCGTTACCTGCTCGCTGCGCTCATAGCCGCCCTGTTCAATGCAATGGAGTCGCTTTCCCATGAACCCAACCGTCTTCCCCGCCCTGTTCGATTTCGCCGCGCAGCATCCGCAGCGTGAAACTTTTCTGTCGCTGCTACGCGAATTCGCAGCGTGCGATCCATTCCGCAGCGCATCGGTGGATGAACTGGTGCTGGACGACGATTTCTACCGGCGACCGCTGCGGCCGGAAGACTTCAACTTTCTGCAGTACCAGAAACCCGTACGCGCCGACAACGTCAGCCGGTTGCCGTCGCTCGCCACCAACCGCACGCTGTTGACGCTAAACGAGCTCGACATCGCCCGCGCACCGGGCCGCAGTCACGACGAGCAACAGCGTTGTGCTTCGTTTTACGCCGACAAACAGCGCATCATCGGCGCGCAGATCCGCCCTTACCTGGAAGCGTACGCATTCGACTATCTGGGCGATCAGGCGCAACCCGGCGAAACCCGCGCAACACTCAGCACACGCCTCACCGCAACCCTGAATGACGAACTGCAGTTCTGGAGCACACGCTTTGACAGACTGCTGCAGCGCGACTTCCTCGAAGAAGGCTTGCGCTTCATCGTCATTCAGCGCTGGGCGACGCTGCCGTCGCGCCGTACCGCGCTGGCACGGGCTGCCGGCTCCAACTATTTCGACTGGCTCGATCCCGAACTTCGCCCGAGTCTATCGAGCCAGCTGCCGGACGACGCAACCTTCGCGCGCATTGCCGGCATGTGCGGCGTCACGCGCCAGACCCATTCGTACTGGCAGTTCTATCTGCCGACCACGCTGGCCCGCTGCAATCTGCTCTACGCACTCGGCTCGCGGCCGGACCGCGCATTCGCGCTCGCCGGCGCGGCGTTCGTTGCCGAGGCCGAGCATCTCGCCTTTGGCGGCGCGCTGCTCAAAGCCTGTGCCCACATCGCGCCCGGCGCCGCCGCAGGCGCTAGTGTCGAGACGTTGCGCGCGGACCTGCAAACACGCTTCGAACGCACGATCGACACGCTTATCGCGCGGCACGGCGAGCAGGCATTGCACCAGTTCGCGCAGGGCGTGGCCGGCGCGCAATTGCTGGCGCAGCGCGCACGCTGGGACCTCGGCGAACAACTGGACTGGCTATCGTCGATTGAAACGTATTGCGAGTACGCACGCCGGATCTACGACAAGATCGAGATCGATTTTCCGGACATCGACCGCGACACGTTCATCGAACCTCATGAACTCTGCTCGACCACCCACGTGCACAACGAACATCGGCTGGTCGTGATCGAAAGCGGCGACATGCTGTTCTGGGGCAACCTCGGCATGAAGCTTTCGATGCATCCCGGCGACATGGTGCTGATTCCCGACGGGCGTCTGCACGGCTCGACCGTCGAGTCCGATTCGTGCACGTATCACCAGCCGATCATTCCGGACGAGTGGATCGCCGAACTCACCGATCCATCGACCGCGGGCAGCGCCGCCGTCACAACGGCAACCACCTGACGCACATCGGCCGGCGGGACTCGGGCCGCGCCTGAATCCCGCCCACGCCGTTCACTCAAGGCTCGATCACAGAGCCGCCTGTCCCCCCGGATCAAGCCGTCCGGCTCGCGCATCGCAAGCCGGCGTTAGCACACGCACATCTGGAGCACCTGATGCAGCCTGAAAAGGACCCTGTTCGCCCGAATCTCGAAAGCGACACGATTGACGTATCCGACTGGCGCTCCCGCATCATCCTGGGGCGCCGAGTGGGCGCAAGCACGTTCGATCGTGCGTTACCCGACTGGTTGCCTGCGTCGTACGAGCGCCTGCGCGCCGACGTGATGGACCCGGGTTATCCATGCTTCTTCGGCACCCAGGCGGAAAAGCGCGGCGAAATGTTCTACTCGTGGGTCGACGGCAAGGACATCTCGTCACTGCCGGACACCATGGCGGCCTTTGCCGAACTCGCCACGCTGCCGCAGTACGAAAAGAACAACATCGCAATCTTTTTCGAGCCCGACACACAGCCGCTTTCGCACGAGGCCTATCACGACGCGTTCTGGCACACGCTGCAATATCTCCACGACCGCGACCCCGATCCCAAGGTGGGGCAGCAACTCGACCCGTCGCATCCGGATTGGGAGTTTTCCTTCGCCGGTCTGGAGACTTTTGTCGTGTGCGCGTGCCCGTCGTTCGGCGCGCGTCACAGCCGCAATCTCGGGCCCGGCATGGTGCTGCTGTTCCAGCCGCGCGCCGTGTTCGTCGATAAGGTCACGAACCGGGCAATCAGCACACAGGCGCGCTCCGAAGTGCGCCGCCGCCTGAACATCTGGGACGAAGTGCCACCGCACGCCGATCTCGGCTATTTCGGCGACACGGACAATCGCGAGTGGAAGCAATATTTTCTGCCCGACGACGAAACACCGAACTTCGGCGCGTGCCCGTTCCTGCGGCGCAATCCTGGCTTGATGCAAGCCGCGATCGAATCGAACCAGCACGGCGGGACGCAGGCGGCGCCGCCCGCATCGACCTTAACGAGCGCACATTCGGCGGTAGCGAAGCCGCCAGCGACCTTGCTCGACGCGCTCGCCGGGCACCTCGAACGGCAACCTGAGCAGATCGCCATCCGCTTTCTCGCCGACGGCGAACGCGACGAGCGCACGCTGACCTATCGCGAACTCGACACCCGCGCCCGTGAACTCGCCGCCACATTGCGTAGCCACGCCGCGCCAGGCGACCGGGCCATGTTGCTGCTGCCGTCGGGACTCGACTACCCGGTCGCGTTTCTCGCCTGTCTGCATGCCGGCATTGCGGCCGTACCGGTGTATCCGCCCGAGCCCACCCAGGCGCAGCAATTCGAACGGCTGCTGGCGATTCTCGACGACGCCCAGCCACGTCTGCTGCTCACCGATCTGGCGCACGCGGACGCCGTTCACGCGCTCGCCGACGAGTACGCGCAGCCTGGCAGCGAAGCCGTCACACCACTCACGCTGCCGGTTGACGACCCGATGCGCAGCAACGCCGCAACTTCGAACGCACCCATTGACATCGACGGTACGACGATCGCCTTCCTGCAATACACCTCAGGTTCGACCAGCACCGCGAAAGGCGTCATGGTCAGCCACGCGAACCTCATCGCGAACGAACGCGCGATCAGCGCCGCCATGGCCTTCACGCCCGCCGATACGATGGTCAGCTGGCTGCCGCTGTTTCATGACATGGGTCTGATCGGCGGCCTCATCGCGCCGCTGTTCGGTGGCTTTCCGCTCGTCCTGATGACGCCGCAGCATTTTCTCGAAGCACCGATCCGCTGGTTGAAGGCGATTGCCGCGTATCGCGGCACGGTCAGCGGCGGGCCGAATTTTGCGTTCCAGTTGTGCGCCGATCGCGTACGCGCCGCACAACTCGAAGGGATCGCACTCGACAGTTGGCGCGTCGCCTTCTGCGGGGCAGAGCCGATTCGCGCGGAGACGCTCAGCCAGTTCGCCGGCCATTTCGCCGCACAAGGTTTCGACGCCAACGCGCTCTTCCCCTGCTACGGTCTCGCCGAAGCCACCCTGCTCGTGAGCGGTGCCGAGCCCGGCAAGGGGATGACCGTGCGCCACGTCGCGCCGCAAGCGCTCAGCGAGGGTGCGCTCAACACGACGGGCGAAGGCGTCGTGCTAGTGAGTTGCGGGCGGGTTCCTCAGGCGCATGGCGTGCGCGTCGTCGAGTCCGGATCGCATGCAGTGCTTGATGATGGTCGGATCGGCGAAATCTGGGTCAGCGGGCCGAGCGTCGCAACCGGCTATTGGCAAAATCCGGAAGCGAGCGCCGAAACGTTCGTGACAGGCGACGCGCCGGCTGAACGCTGGCTGCGTACCGGCGACCTCGGTTGCGTGCTGGACGGCGAATTGTTCGTCACCGGCCGCGTCAAGGATCTGATTATCGTCCGTGGACAGAACACTTATCCGCAGGATGTCGAGGCGATGCTCGCGAAGCGGGTCGAACGCGTTCGCAAAGGCCGGATCATCGCGTTCGCGGCAACAGAGAATGGCACCGAAGGCATCGGCATCGCCGCCGAAGTTTCACATGCCGTCGCGAAGGCCGATCCCACCGAACTCTTTGCACAGATCAATCGGGCGATTGCCGAAACCCACGGCGAACCGGCTAGCGTGATTCTGTTGCTTGCGCCCGGCAAGCTGCCGCGCACCTCGAGTGGCAAACTGCGCCGCAGCGCCTGCGCCGCCGGCTGGCGCGAACGCACGCTGCCCACGGTTGCCGTCTATCGGCGTGCCGAGGATGTGGGCGCCACGCTGGCACGCGCGCCCTATCGCGCACCGGCGTCAGCGCTGGAGCACAGTCTGGCCGGGGTATGGGAGGCCGTATTCGGGCACGCACGGCTCGGCATCGACGACGACTTCTTCGATCTCGGCGGCGACTCGCTGAAAGCCGCACGACTGACTGCGCGGATCGGCGAGACATTCGGCGTGGTCCCCCCCGTGCGACTCGTTTTCGAGGCACGTACAGTTGCGCTGCAAGCCAGTTGGCTGGCACAGCAAAACGCGAGCGCCTCGGCCGCAACGCTTGTGCAGACCGACGCCACCGGCACGCATGCCGGCGTCGTCGCGACCGGCGCGACGTTCCCACTGTCGCCGGCCCAGGAAGGTCTCTACTTCGAGTGGAAGCTCGATCCGGCGAGCACCGCGTATCACGTGTCCGGTGCGTTGCGTGCGCGCGGCGCACTCGACGCAGCGCGACTGCACGACGCCCTCGCGCAAGTCTGCGCGAGTCACGACGCGCTGCGGGTGCGCTTCGACGAACACGACGGCGTGCCGCATCAGGTTTGCAGCGCCGCGCCGCGCTTCGACTGGCACGTCGCCGACGTCACGTCGTTCGATGCCGCGAGCCGCGAGGCGCATCTCCAGGATCATCTGATCGCGGTTGCGCACGCGCCCTTCGATCTTCGCGAGGACGCCTTGCTGCGCGCCACGCTCGTGCGTGTGGGCCCGGACGAGCACGTGCTGCAACTGACAATGCATCACATCGTCGCCGACGCGTGGTCGTTCAAGCTGGTCGTCGAGTCGCTGTTTCAGTGCTACGAAGGACGCGAGGCGTCCCCCGGCGCCCAGGCTTCCACGTATTTCGCCAGCATCGAGCACGCACGCCGTGTCCTGAGCGCCACGCGCAGCGACGAACAACTCGCCTATTGGCGCGCGCAACTCGGCGACACACGCGCGGAAATCATTTTGTCGGGTGCCCGTCGCGACGCGACACGCGCGTCGGCCGGTGCTCGCGTCACGCGGCGCCTGCCGGCCGAATGCATCGCGCGCGCCGGCCGCCTTGCACGCAACCACGGCGTCACGCTGCCGATGACGCTGATGGCAGCCTTCGCCGCGCTGCTCTATCGCTACGGCGGGCAGACCGATATCCGCATCGGCGTGCCGCTGAATAGCCGACGCGACGCCGCCACCGAACGCACGATCGGCTACTTCGTCAATACGATCGTGGTGCGCGTTGCGCTCGCGGGCGCACTGTCGTTCGACGCTCTGTTGCGCCGTACGCGCGACGCCCTGCTCGACGCGCAAGCGAATCAGGACGTGCCGTTCCATCGCGTGGTCGCAGCTTTGCAACCGCATCGCGAACGGGGGCAAACGCCGCTATTCCAGACCGTGTTCAACTTCGACCAGGTCGACTGGCGCGACGCCCTGCATTCGACGACGCTGCAATTGCAGCGCTTCGAGCACGGCGCCGAGGCGACCCCGTTCGATCTCGCGCTGAATCTCGCGCGCGACGATAACGGCGTGCAGATCGCATTCGACTATCCGGTCGATCTGTTCGACGGCGAAACCGTCGAGCAACTGGCCGATGCGTATCTCGCTATCGTCGCGCAGGCGGTCGAAGGCGCGAGCCTCGACGTACGCGATTTCGTCTTGCACCAGCCGGCCGCCACGCATGCCGATTCGCAGCATACGCTGGCCGCCGGAACGGCTGAAACGGCCGAAGCCGCGCCTCTGCCGGTCACCGTCCAGTTCGCCCACGCGGCCAACACTCATCCGCAACGGATCGCGCTCGAATGCGACGCGCAGCAACTGAACTACGGCGCGCTCGACCGCTGGTCGGACCAACTCGCGCAGCGCCTGCTGGAAGCCGGCATCGGCGCCGACGCGTGCGTGGGCCTGTGCGTCGAACGCTCGCCCGCCCTGATCGCCGCCCTGCTCGGCATCTGGAAGGCCGGCGCGGCGTTCGTGCCGCTCGATCCGGTCTATCCGGCCGAACGCCTTCGCCACATGCTCGACGATGCACGGGTACGCATGGTCGTCGGCGACAGCGCCTGTCTTGGCGGACTCGCCGACGTCTTCAGCGCCTGCGCGACACTCGACATCGCTGCGGCACCGAATCTCGATCTGTCTCAGCCAGTCCGTCGTTTCGCGACCTCGCATCCGGAACAGCTTGCCTACGTCATCTACACCTCCGGTTCGACCGGCATGCCGAAAGGCGTCGCCATCAGCCATGGCGCCCTGGCGCGGCATCTCGCCGACTTTATCGCCACCTACGCCATCACCGAACACGATTGCCAATTGCAATCGTCCACGATCAACTTCGACGTCGCCTTGCATGAGCTGCTGCCCGCACTGATGCAGGGGGGCCGCGTCGTCATGCGGGGTCCGCAGGCGTGGGACCTTGCCACCTTGAGCCAGTGTCTGATCGACTCGCGCGTCACCTTCGCGCGCATGCCGACCGCCTATTGGCAGCAGTGGCTGCAAACGCCGCCCGCTCGCGAGAGCCTGAGTGCATTGCGGCAGATCACCGTCGGCGGCGAGGCGCTGCCGGGTGACGCGCTGGCGCGTTGGAACGCCGGCCCGCTACGCGGGATTCACGTCGACAATCTGTACGGCCCGACCGAAACGACGGTCGCCTGCCTCTACCGCCGTACCGGGCCGGCCGACGCCGAACAACCCATCGTGCAGATCGGCGTGCCATTCCCGTCGCGCAACGCGCAGGTGGTCGACGCCGATGGCAATGCCGTGCCGGTCGGTGCCGTGGGCGAACTGTGCATCGGCGGCACCACGCTCGCGCGCGGCTACATCGGTCAGGCCGCCCTGACGGCCGAGCGCTTCGTGCCGGACCCGCACGGCGTGCCCGGTTCACGCTGCTACCGCAGTGGCGACCTGTGCCGCCGCCGCGCCGACGGCGGCTTCGATTTCCTTGGCCGGATCGACCGGCAGATCAAGCTACGTGGTTTTCGCATCGAGCCCGGCGAGATTGAAGCCATGCTGCGGCAATGCGAAGGCGTGCGCGATGCCGCCGTCGAAGCGCGCGGCAAGGATGGCCATCTGCGTTTGATTGGCTATGTGGCCGGCGCCGCCTCACTCGATTTGGGCGCGTTGCGCGATACGCTCGAAGCACGCCTGCCGGCCCACATGGTGCCGGCCGTGTTGATGCAACTCGCGACGCTGCCGCTGATGCTGAACGGCAAGGTCGACCGGAGCGCCTTGCCCGACCCGAAGGAGTCCAGCGGGCATGGTGAAGGCGAGCTTGCCGCTCGTGCGCCACGCAACCCGCAGGAAGCCGAATTGCTGGCGATCTGGCGCGCCGTGTTGGGCACGGATGCCATCGGTATCGACGACAATTTCTTCGCCATCGGCGGCGACTCGATCCTGAGCCTGCAGGTGGTTGCGCGGGCCGCGCAGCGCGGCCTGCATTTCAACCTGAAGCAGTTCTACGCCCAGCCGGTCATCGCGCGACTCGCCCAGTTGCCACCAGGCGCCGAATCGGGCAGCGCGAGCGCGCTCGCACTGCCGGCCGAGCGGCACGTACCCCTGCCGCTCACGCCGATTCAGGCCTGGTTCTTCGAGCGCTTTCCGCACGGCGAGTCGCACTGGAATCAGACGGTCGCATTGCGCGTGCAAGGCGAACTCGATGCAAGCTTAATCGCCCAGGCGCTGCACGCGGTCGTCGTCGCGCACGATGCGCTGCGCCTCAAATTCTTCCGTGACGCTCACGGCTGGCAGCAACAGGTGCAAGCATCCGCTTCGGTGCCGGACGCCGCCGCGTTGCTCGACGTGATCGATGTCGACGGAGGCACCGAGTCCCCGCAATGGCCCGAGCGTCTGCTCGCGATCGGCACGCCGTTGCAGCAAAGCCTCGATATCGAAGCCGGACGCCTGATCAAAGCGGCGTACGTCAGACTGCGCGGCGAAGGCCGTCTGTTGCTGACGATCCATCATCTGGCTGTCGATGGCATGTCGTGGCGCGTGCTGCTCGAATCGTTCCAGTTGGCCTACGAACAGCTTGCCCAGCAGCAGCCGGTCACGTTGTCGGGCGGCTTGCCCTGGAGCGCATGGGTCGCGTTGCAGCAGAGCGCGCCCGAAGCGGCGGCGCTCGACGCGGAATACGCGTCATGGCAACGCATGCTGGCAGCGCCGTGCTTGCGTGAAACCGCACTGCCGGATGACAAAAAAGCAGCGCTTGTCAGTGGCTCGCCAGCCTGGCAGGCAAAGCAGGCGGATGAGCAGCCGGATGAGCAGCGCCGGGTTCGCGATAGCGCAACGCACACACTGCAGTTGTCGGCGGAACTCACCTCTACGCTGCTGCGCGACGCGCCCTTCGCCGCACGCACCACAACCGAAGCACTGCTGCTCGCCGCGCTGAGCGCATCGCTCGGTCAATGGAGCGGCGCAGACGGCGCCTTGCTGTCGCTAGAAGGCCATGGCCGCGAATTTCACAGCAGCGATCCGCAGGACGTGCAGACAAGCACGTATGAAAACCGTAGCGCCGCGCACGACACGAGCCGCACGGTCGGCTGGTTCACCACGCGCTATCCGGCATGGTTCGATCTGCGAAGCGACCCGCTCGTCGCGGCGACCCGCACCTTGCGCGCCATTCCGTCACGCGGCGTAAACTGGCACCACATGCGCGAACGTTTCGCCGAAGCGCTCGCCAGGCCGCAGATCAGCTTCAACTATCTCGGCCGCTTCGATCAGAGCCTGCCGCAAACCGGCGCACTCGCGGGCCTGCTCTCGTTCGCGCTCGACGAGCCGCTCGGCGCCGCGATCGCCGACCACACGCCACTCGAGTACGCGCTCGATATCAATGCGTGGGTGTCGAATGGCCGCTTGACAGCCACCCTGCGCTACGACCCGGCGCAGATCTCGCCGGATGTCGCTCAAGCGCTCGCAACCGATTTCGAGGCGCAACTCGCCGCACTCGCTGCGCGCAGCATGAAGGGCGACGTCCAGCTCGATACCGCCGACTTCCCGCTCGCGCGACTCGATCAGCCCGCGCTCGACGCACTGCGGCTCGACGCCGCGAACGTCCAGGATCTCTACCCGGCCACGCCCTTGCAAAAGGGCCTGCTGTTCCACGCGCTGATGGACGGCGGCCACGGCCTCTACGTCAATCAGTTGCGGCTGACCCTCGCAGGTCCGCTCGATCGCGACGCGCTGCGCGAGGCATGGGCCGCCGCGCTCGCGCGGCACGATATTCTGCGCACGCGTTTCGTCGTGCCCGCCGGCGCCGATCCGTTGCAACTCGTGCAGCGCAGCGCCGCGTTGCCGTTCGTCGAATGCGACTGGTCCGCCTGCGACCCGGCACAGTATGAGCGCGACCTGCAAGTCTGGTGCGACGCCGACCGTCAACGCGGATTCGATCCGGCCCACGCACCACTCCTGCGGCTTGCGCTTTTCACGCGTCCGGACGGCTGTCACGATCTGGTCCGCACGATTCATCACGCGTTGCTCGATGGCTGGAGCAGCGCGCAACTGCTGGGCGAGATCGCCGACGACTACGTCGCGCGCGTCGCCGGGCAGCCGTTGCCGCAGCCCGAAGTCTTGCCGTACCGCCGCTACGTGGAATGGCTGTCCGCCCAGACGCCGCCACGCGACTGGTGGCTGGCGCAACTCGCCCGCCATTCCGAACCGGCCACCTTGCTGCAACATCAGCCGCCGGCCGCCGGCGCAACGCGCGAACACGGCGCGTCGCTGACGCTCACGCAGCAACTGGGCGAGGCACTCGTCGCGCGGGTGCGCGAAGCGGCGCAGCGCCATCGCGTCACCGTCAATACGCTGGTGCAGGCTGCCTGGGCACTCGTGCTCGCGCGGCGCGGCAATCGCCGCCACGTTGCATTCGGAAGTACCGTCGCGGGACGTCCCGCGCAGTTGCAGGGCGCCGGCCGGATGGTCGGCCTCTTCATCAACAGCTTGCCCGTATGGATCGAAGTCCCGGCCGCGCAACGCGTATCGACGTGGTTGTCCACGCTGCACACCGCGCAGGCGGAGCGCCACCAGGCCGAGCATACGTCGCTGGCCGATCTGCAGCACTGGAGCGGCAAAAGCGGCGACGCGCTGTTCGACAGCCTGCTCGTGTTCGAAAACTATCCGGTCGACGCCGCGTTACGTGGCCGCTTCGGCAGTCTGAGCGTCAGCCGGGTCGAATCGACCGAACGCACTCACTATCCGCTGACCATGCTGGTTTCGAACGACGCGCAAGGCCGCGTCGTCTGGCTCGCCGATGGCGCGCGGATCACAACGCCGCTACTGTCCCGGCTCGCCGACGACTGGCGTGACGTGCTCGCCGCGCTGAGCGACGCCGACGACCCGGCAGTCGGCAACATCATGCCGCGCGGCAACGTGGCCGCCGAGGCGTCGCGTGAGGTGCTGCGCCGCGTCGCCGGCCATCGCTTCCAGCCAATCGGCGCACGCCTCGCCGCGCAGGCCGCGCGCAAACCGGCGGCACCGGCCCTCGGTTGCGAAGGCGACGCGCTGAGCTATGCCGCACTCGATGCCTGGTCGAACCGCATCGGCCGCCGCCTCAAGTCGCTCGGCGCGCGCGCGGAGCAACGGATCGGCTTGTGTGTCGAACGTTCGAACGCGCTGGTCGCCGGTTTGTACGGCATCACCAAAACGGGCGCCGCCTATGTGCCACTCGACCCGCATCATCCGCCGCACCGTCTGCGCCGCATCCTCGACGATGCCGGCGTCGATCTCGTCGTCACCGACGACGCCAGTGCCAGCCGCCTCGCCGATTGCCTCGCCGGCCGCACGCTGGTGCGCGTCAGCGACGTTCACAACGAAGCGTCACAGGGCTGGCCGCAGCCGGTCGAACCGCAGCAGGCCGCCTATGTGATCTACACATCCGGCTCGACCGGCGAACCGAAGGGCGTGTGCGTGACGCACGCGAGTCTCGACCGCCTGCTCGCGAGCGTCGCCGCGCACCTCGATTTCGACGACAGCGACGTCTGGCTCAGCGTGACCACGCTATCGTTCGACATTGCCGGACTGGAGTTGCATCTGCCGCTCACGCGCGGCGCGCGCGTCGAACTCGCCTCGCGCGACACGGTGCTCGATGGCGCCCGTCTGCTGCGGCTCATGCAGCAAAGCGGCGCCACCGTCATGCAGGCGACGCCAGCGGGCTGGCGCATGCTACTCGACAGTGAAGCGCGCGCCGGCCTCGTCTTGCGCGGCCCACTGCAGGCGCTATGCGGCGGCGAAGCGCTGCCGGCCGATCTGGCGGCCGCGCTGCTCGAACGCGGTATGACGCTCTCCAATATGTATGGCCCGACCGAGACGACGATCTGGTCGAGCATGGCGCCGGTCACAAGCGCCGCACCCATCACACTGGGTGAGGCGCTGCACGATACCGCGTTGCGCGTACTCGATCCAGACGGCTTGCCGACGCCGCCCGGTGCGGTGGGGGAGTTGTGCATCGGCGGAGATAACCTCGCGCGCGGTTATCTCGGCCGCGCGGCCTTGACCGCTGCGAGCTTCGTGCCCGACCTGTTCGGCGCGCCCGGCGCGCGGCTCTATCGCAGCGGCGACCTGTGCCGGCGCCGCGACGACGGCGGTCTCGATTATCTCGGCCGCCTCGATCAGCAATTGAAGCTGCGCGGACACCGGATCGAGCCGGCCGAAATTGAAGCCGCGCTGCGCACGCTGGACGAAGTGCGCGACGCAGCCGTGGTCCTGCGTCACGACGGCGACGCGCCTCATCTCGTTGCATATGTAGTCTGTGCGGACGGTCACGTGGCCGATCACACGCAATGGCGTAACGCGCTGGCCGAGCGTCTGCCGGCAGCGCTGATTCCGTCCGCGTGGGTCGTACTCGACGCGTTGCCGCTCACGTCGAGCGGTAAGCTCGATCGGCGTAGCCTGCCCGCGCCCGCCGCCGATACCGCCACGCTGATCGCGCCGCGCAACGCGCTCGAAGCGCAGTTGCTGACGATCTGGCGCGCGCTGCTGCCGTCCGCCGCACTCGGTGTCACGACGGATTTCTTCGCGGCGGGCGGCGATTCGATCGTTAGTCTACGGATGGTCGGCGCCGCCTTGGACGCAGGCCTCGCGCTGACGCCGAAGCAGGTGTTTCAGCACCCGACCATCGAGCAGTTGGCGCGAGTCGCCACGCCTGTCGAGCAAGCGGCCGCAAACGCGCCGAATCCTGCCGCTACGCCCACGAACCCGCCGCTTGACGAAACACTCGATGCAGCATTGAGCGACGCACTGCAATTGACCGAGACTCAACGCGCGGCGCTGCAAGACCTGTGCATCGCAACGCCACTGCAACAAGGCCTGATATCGCTCGCTCAACGTTCGGCGCGCGACCCCTACTATTTGCAACGCGTGTTCGAACTGAACGGGCCGTTCGCAGCCGACGCGTTCGTCTCTGCATGGCAAAGTGCGATAGACCGGCATCCCGCGCTACGTACCGACTTCCGTTGGGACGGGCTCGACGCTCCCGTGCAACTGGTGCGCAAGCATGCCGCCGTCGACGTGCGCTCGCTCGACTGGCGCCATCTGAGCGAAGGCGACGCGCGCGACGCCCTGGCGACGCAATGGCGCGAGGTGCAGGCACGCGGTTTCGATTTTGCGCAGACTTCGCACGCGCAGTTGCTGTTGATCGAGCGCGGCACGCAATGCCGCTGGTTCGTGTGGCGCTTCCATCACGCGCAACTCGACGGCTGGAGCATCGGGCTCGTGCTGCGCGACGTGCTGCAAGCATACGACGCCGCACTGAGCCGCACCTCCTCGATACCCACGCCAAACGCCGCGCCAGCATTCAGCCACTACGTGCGCTGGCTCGAGCAGCAGAATCGCGACGGCGACGCGCTGGCGCAATGGCGTCCGCTGCTCGCGGACTGGTCGCGCACGCCGCTGCCGCTGGCGGCCTCATCACACGCTCCGCACATTCCACACGCTTCACACGCAGACGCTAGCCTGCCCGACAGCGCCGACCACGGACAGCCGCTCGAACACACCGTGCGGCTGCCGCAAGCACTAACGGCGCAGGCCGAACAATTCGCCCGCGCTGCCGGTGTCACGTTGAACACACTGATCCAGGGCGCGTGGGCCTGGCTGCTGTCGCGTCACGCGAACCGGCGCGAAGTCTCGTTCGGCGTCACCGTGTCGGGCCGCGGTGACGGCTGGCCGGGCGCCGGCGACACGGTGGGCCTGTTCATCAATACCTTGCCGCTGTCGGTTGAATTGCCGCCGGCGATGACCGTGCACGCCTGGCTGGCGGCACTGCAATCGCGCAATCTCGCGTTGCAGGAACTCGCGCAGACGCCGCTCGCGCAATTGCAGCGCGAGATCACCGGCGCCGCCGGCGAACCCCTGTTCGAGAGCATCTTCGTATTCGAGAACTATCCGCTCGATGCATCGCTGCGCACGCCGCTCGTGCATGGTCTCGCGATCGAGCGGCTCGCCACCGGCGCGGACGGTCATGCGCACGATGGCCGCAATCATTTCCCGCTGAGCCTGATCGCGGTACCGGGCGATGAATTGACGCTGACGCTCGCCGCGCAATCGCAGCGCTTCGACGGCGCGACCGTGCGGCGTCTGCTCGCGCAATTGCAGCAGGCGCTCGCGATGTTCACGGCCAATGCCGCGCGCACGCTCGGCGCACTGCATCTGCCCAGCGACGCGCAAATCACCGGGAGCGCGAAAGACATCACGTCGGCGCGGTCGACGCCAGAAACTGCGGCATCGGCAGCATGGCAAGGCGGCCTGCTCAAGCGCATCGCCCAGCATGCGCACAGCCAACCCACCGCAATCGCATTGCACGATGAAACCCGCACGCTCGACTGGGCGACGCTCTGGCGTCTGTCCGGCGCCCTCGCCGCGCGCCTCGCCGCAGCCGGTGTGCGTACCGAAACAACCGTGGCCGTCGTCTTGCCGCGCCGCGCGGAATTGATCGTTGCAATGCTCGCCGTGTGGCGCGCGGGCGGCGTCTATGCACCGTTCGATCCGGCCGCGCCAGGCGAACGGCTCGGTTGGCAAATCCGCGATGCCGAGGCGCATTGCCTGATCGCAGATGCAGACGCCGACTGGCGTCCGGACAACGTGGCGCTGGTGGCATGCACGCCCGAATGCGAATCCATGCCGGACGCCGCATCGGCCACATTGCCGACACTGGCCGCCCTGCCTGCCGATCTCGCCGCCTACCTGATCTACACGTCCGGCTCGACCGGCACGCCGAAGGGCGTGCTGGTCTCGCACCGCTCGCTTGCCGCATACACCGAGGCGCTACTCGCCCGTCTGCCCGATGACATTCGCAGCGCCGCGTATCTGTCGACGCCGGCCGCCGATCTCGGCCACTCGACCTTGATGGCGGCGCTGTGGTCGGGCTGGACCCTGCAGTTGATCGACGATCGGCGTGCCTTCGATGCCGACGCGTACGCCGACTGGTGCCGCGCGCATCCGGCCGATCTGCTCAAGATCGCGCCAAGCCATCTCGAAGGCCTGCTTCATGCGGCGGATGCGCACGCGGTATTGCCGAAGCGCGCGTTGCTGCTGGGTGGCGAAGCAAGCTCCCGTGCACTGCTCGAGCGTGTCTCGCTGCTGCAACCCGAGTGCGCCATTCTTGGCCACTATGGACCGACCGAGTCGACCGTCGGCATCATGACGTCCGAACGCGGCGCCGATGACGGATTGCCGCTTGGCCGCCCACTCGATCACGCGCGCGTCTATCTGCTCGACCCCGACGGTCATCCCGCCCTGCCCGGCGCTCGTGGCGAAATCCACGCGGGCGGTGTCGCGCTGGCGCGCGGCTATCGGCAGCAAGCGGCGCTCACCGCCGGTCGATTCGTGCCCGATCCGTTCGTGCCCGGCGCACGCGTCTATCGCACCGGCGATCAGGCGCGCCGGCTCGACGACGGTCAGCTTGAATTCCTCGGCCGCGTCGACGATCAACTGAAAATTCGCGGCTATCGCGTCGAACCCGCCGAAGTGGCCGCGCAATTGCGCGCGCTGCCCGGCGTGCGCGACGCCGTGGTGATCGGTCGTGCGGATTCGCAGCAACGGATGCGCCTGATCGGCTACGCGGTCGGCAACACGCTCGATGCTGAACAATTGCGCGATGCGCTCGCCGTCCGCTTGCCGGCAGCGTTGGTGCCCGCAGCCATCTGTCTGCTCGACGCGCTGCCGTTGACACGCAACGGCAAGATCGACCGCACGGCGCTGCCCGAGCCGGTAGAGCACCTGTCGGCGGACACTCGTGCAGCGCCTGAAACGCCCTTGCAACATGCGCTGCTCGATGTCTGGCGGCAAGTGCTATGTCAAGCGGCGCTCGGTATCGACGACAACTTCTTCATGGCCGGCGGCGATTCGATCAGCGCGTTCCAGGTCGTCGCTCAGGCGCGCCGTGCTGGTCTTGTATTCACCTCGCGCGAGCTGTTTGCCCGGCCGACCGTGCGCGCACTCTGCGCCGTCGTGCAAGTGGGTCCGGCCGGCGTCGACGGACCGTCGACGGCAGCGGTCGTACCGCTCGATGCGCACGCGCTTGCCGCGCTCGGCTTCGATCCGCTGCAGGTTCAGGATGCCTATCTGGCCACGGCAATGCAGCAGGGTCTGCTGTTCCACAGCCTGGCCCAGCCCGATAGCAGGAACGGCAACGGTGGAAGCGGCGGCATGTACGTCACGCAGCGACGGCTGACGCTCGCCGGCTCGCTCGACATTGCGCGCTTGCAGGCTGTCTGGCACCGCGTGGTTGCGCGGCACGATATTCTGCGCACGCGTTTTGAATGGCGCGACGACGATGCATGGCAAGTCGTCGAGCGAGCTGTCGAGTTGCCGTTCGGTGTGTACGGCGCGGGAGCAGAAACCGCTGCAGCATACGAAACGCGACTCGCCACGTGGATGCACGACGACCTCGCGCGCGGCTTCGACCTGGCGCGTGCGCCGCTGATGCGCGTCGATCTGTTCGCACGGCCCGATGGCGCTCACGATCTCATCTGGACCACTCACCATGCGCTGATCGATGGCTGGAGCGCCGCGCGTTTGCTCGCGGAAATTGGCGAGGGGTATCGTGGGTCGGATGCGTCGGCTGCACCGGAAGTGTCGCTGAATAACTCGCGCGCCGAGCCGGTGCAACGCGCTACGCCGTATCGCGTTTACGTCGAATGGCTTGCGGCACAACCGGACGCCCGCGCGTGGTGGTCCGCAGCCGCAGCGGCTTGCGAAGACCCGGCGACCCTGACGACCTCCGTCGCGGGGCCCGCAGTCCCTCAGCCTGGCGCCTATCGTTTGGATCGCGAACTGGGTGCGGCACGCGACGCGCGTCTGCGCGCGGCCGCCAGCACCTTTGGCATCACGCTCAATACGCTGATGCAGAGCGCGTGGGCGCTGCTGCTCGCGCGACACGGCAATCGCGAACAGGTGGCGTTCGGCACGACCGTGTCTGGGCGGCCCGAATCGCTCGACGGCGCCGAACAGATGCTGGGGCTGTTCATCAACAGCTTGCCGGTGTGGGCGAGCGTGCCTGGCGCCGAGGACGTCGGCGGCTGGTTGCGTCGCATGCAGACGCAGTCGGTCGAGATGCGCCGCCATGAACACACGCCGCTCGCGCAATTGCAGCGCTGGGTCGGGCGCAGCGGCGATGCGCTGTTCGACAGCCTGTTCGTGTTCGAAAACTATCCGCTCGATGCCGCGCTCGACGCGCTGAATATAGCCGGCGATAACGATACGGGCGACGGCTTGCGCGTGAGCGCCGTGCAGTCGATCGGTCGCACGCACTATCCGCTGACGCTGATGGTCGTGCCGCAACCCGCGCTCAAGCTCGAATGGGAATGGGACGGCTTGCGGCTCGACCAGCCTGGCGTCGAACGGTTGTCGCTGGGGTATGTCGAGTTGCTCGATCAGTTGGCGACGTGTGCCGAGGCTGAGGCGGATGCCGCACCGCGTCGCTTGCGCTCGCTGACAGTGAGTTCGCCGAAGCGCGAGGCGGTGCCGCTTGCGCGTTATACGTTTGTGCCAGTGAGCCAGCGTATCGCACAGACCGGGGCGCGGCGACCTGATGCCGTTGCCCTTGCCGGTGAGCAGGAAAGCCTCACGTATCGTGAACTGCTTGACCAGGCTTCGGCCATCGCCCAGCGGCTGC